>NZ_CP097800.1:4085000-4090000 GCF_000612545.2 Streptomyces sp. PCS3-D2
GTGACCTTTCGGGGTTGCGAAGCTGAGAACTTAAGCGCCAGTAAACGGCGGTGGTAACTATAACCATCCTAAGGTAGCGAAATTCCTTGTCGGGTAAGTTCCGACCTGCACGAATGGCGTAACGACTTCTCGACTGTCTCAACCATAGGCCCGGTGAAATTGCACTACGAGTAAAGATGCTCGTTTCGCGCAGCAGGACGGAAAGACCCCGGGACCTTTACTACAGTTTGATATTGGTGTTCGGTTCGGCTTGTGTAGGATAGGTGGGAGACTTTGAAGCATCAACGCCAGTTGGTGTGGAGTCGCCGTTGAAATACCACTCTGGTCGTGCTGGATGTCTAACCTCGGTCCGTGATCCGGATCAGGGACAGTGTCTGATGGGTAGTTTAACTGGGGCGGTTGCCTCCTAAAGGGTAACGGAGGCGCCCAAAGGTTCCCTCAGCCTGGTTGGCAATCAGGTGTTGAGTGTAAGTGCACAAGGGAGCTTGACTGTGAGACCGACGGGTCGAGCAGGGACGAAAGTCGGGACTAGTGATCCGGCGGTGGCTTGTGGAAGCGCCGTCGCTCAACGGATAAAAGGTACCCCGGGGATAACAGGCTGATCTTCCCCAAGAGTCCATATCGACGGGATGGTTTGGCACCTCGATGTCGGCTCGTCGCATCCTGGGGCTGGAGTCGGTCCCAAGGGTTGGGCTGTTCGCCCATTAAAGCGGTACGCGAGCTGGGTTTAGAACGTCGTGAGACAGTTCGGTCCCTATCCGCTGTGCGCGTAGGAATATTGAGAAGGGCTGTCCCTAGTACGAGAGGACCGGGACGGACGAACCTCTGGTGTGCCAGTTGTCCTGCCAAGGGCATGGCTGGTTGGCTACGTTCGGGAGGGATAACCGCTGAAAGCATCTAAGCGGGAAGCCTGCTTCAAGATGAGTATTCCCACCTCCTTGAGAGGGTAAGGCTCCCAGTAGACGACTGGGTTGATAGGCCAGATGTGGAAGCCCGGTAACGGGTGGAGCTGACTGGTACTAATAGGCCGAGGGCTTGTCCTCAGTTGCTCGCGTCCACTGTGTTAGTTCTGAAATAACGAACGGCTGTGATTACATGCCAGCGTTCTAAATTTCATAGTGTTTCGGTGGTCATAGCGTTAGGGAAACGCCCGGTTACATTCCGAACCCGGAAGCTAAGCCTTTCAGCGCCGATGGTACTGCAGGGGGGACCCTGTGGGAGAGTAGGACGCCGCCGAACAATTGTTGTGGGGAAGCCCCGTACCTTCTGGTACGGGGCTTTTCCGCGTTCACCAACAGTTTCCGAGGTTCGGCTCTGTATCCTGGCATGCGTTCCCCTGGAGGAAGCGATGACAGCACAGCAGTGGGAAGACGGCGGACCTCTCGTCCCCCAGCCGGCGATGACCCGGGAAGCCCTGCGGGATGCCGTGCGACGGATCGACATGGCCAGCCTGGCCGTGCTCGACAAGGAGTGCAATGAGGCCTTCGACCGTGCCGCGGAGACGGGTGCCATCAACCCCCTGCGGTTCTTCTTGATCAAGTGGGCCACGCACGTGGCAATCCACCGCTGGCCCGCACGGTCGGCAGCACTGCACGAAGCAGAACGCGTCGCGGGCGACCCCGATGCAACGGAGGAGCAGTTCCGCGCCGCCATGGAGACCAGTAGCCGCATCCTCGCCGAAGCCCAGCGCGAGATCGGTCAGTGACCCGGCGCGGCGAGGGCGTGCAGAACGACAGAGGCTGGGCATGGGAGTGCGACCCCAACCGGCTGTGGGTGCTCGGTGACATGCCCGCAGCACAGCAGGAGCTGGTGGACGCCGTCATGGACGGCCTGGTCGACCTCGCCGCGATGGGCATCGACCCCAAGGACGGCAGCCTCTACGAGGACCCCCACCCGATGCGGTTGCGCACGTACGAGGACGAGCACCTCATGGTCTGGTACCAGACCATCGCGCACCGGAGCCGGGTCTACCTCAAGCGCGTGAACCTTTGACCCGAAGCGGGCTGGAAGGCCGGGCCACGTCAACGCATGCGCCGAACTCGGACCAGGCCGGACTGGCGGCCGGCAGCGGCAGCGGCTGAGGAGCGCGATATGCGTCAAGCCGGTGTGCGCGAGGGCCCCTTCCGGAGTACAGCAGGCGCTGTGGGGGGCTCGCAGTCGCGTGTGGCGCGCCACCGCCCCACGGCGGACGCGTTGACGTAGCCGTCCCGCGCCGGCTGTCGCTCCGCCCGCCGCCGCGGCGACGGCACTACGGGTCGGGGAGCTCATTCCGATGTGATCAGTGGCCATAGGCAGCCGCTGTGCTTCCCGAATCGAGCTGATCTTGGAGATCATCCACCGGCTCGATCAGGACGCGGTCGGTCACCTGCGCAGCCATCCCTTCCTGGGAGGATCGGCTGGCGCGGGATCCCGTGCAAACACCAGCTCAGCGACGCAGATGCGCAGCAGCTGGGAGAGTGTGGAGGGACTGTCAGAGCGGTCGTACCGGACCAACCAGGTCTGCTCCACGAGCCAACTCGTGGGGGAGGTCTGGAACACGAGCCGGCCGTACTTCTCCGGGCGACGGCCCACCGCACATAGGTCCGGCTTATCTCCTCGGCCCGGGCAGCGCACGGGCGATAGCCTCCTGAAGTCGGGGCGGCAGTTGATCGAGTCGGTCAACGACACCCTGAAAGGCCAGCTCGACCAGGAACAGCACGGTGGCCGACCCTCGAAGGCGTCGCCGTCCGCGTCGCCCAGTGCATCCTCGCGATGGCCGCCGCGATCTGGCACGACCACAAGATCGGCCAGCCCGTCATCCGATCCTTGATTGCTTATGACCACTGATCACGTCGGAATGACTCGTCCAGGCCGAGGCGGTCCGCACCGGTCGTCAGCTGCTGTGCACCGAGGAGACCGCACGCGCATCGGACCGTGTGCGGCTGTTGAAGGAACCAGTCACGCTTGCGTTGGCTGTCAGCGCGGAGCTGTCGGGGACGCTGTGACGAAAAGCGACCGCCTCGACCACGCCGGATACCTCCGGGCCTTCTCCGCGATCACCGCCTCACCCGCGACGCCAGGTCCATGACCGGAGCCGCCGCGATAGCCGTGCAGACTGGCACGCCGCCGCCCAGCGCAACCTCTTCAACCGCATGGTCGGCCAGCTCTCCCCCTGCCTGCAGCAAGGCGGCTGGTTCGTCGAACCGGCTGCCTTCCCCTCGGCGGCCGAGACAGCCGGCGCCTGACCTGCGGCATCGAGCCTTGCCCAGGTCACTCACATCCGTCGATCATTCGCAGATGAGATCCGAAGTTCAGACGTTCGTCGCAGACGGCTCTCTGCCCGGCTGGGACGCCGACGAGCGGGAGCTCGACCGGCGAGTCAAACAAATCGAGGCCATCTCTGCACCCGTCACACGGATCGAGGCGCAGGCCCTGGCTGGCTGCTTCGGCCCCGACGACTGCTACGGCGTCGCCTGGTCGCTGCTGCACCTGATCGAGACCAGCCCTGGCCCGGTGCCGGCGGTCGCACCCCCCGGACCCGATGCCGATGACTGGCACCACACGCTCTGGAACCGCTGGGGAACCACGGGCTCACCGACGACGACGTGATTCGTGAGAGACCTGAGGTGTCTGGATACCACCGTTCTCCGGGCTGAGCCCACGCAGCTTGGGGTAACGGGTGACGGTGCTACGTCGCGCCGCTGCGGGCCGGGTCCGCGAGGGCCCGCCGTGGATCCTGGCGTTCCTCGCTGTTCGGGATCTCGAAGCCGGCAGCCGACCGCATCATCGACCCCCTCGGGCCGATGTTCGCGCTCCAGCCTCGCAAGCGGTTCACCAAGGACGCCGTACTCATCGTGGACGACACCCTGGTCCCAGTGTCGACAGCGCGCGCTGGGACGGGTGGGTCTTGTAGCACCGGTGCCCCTCTGGGGCGGGGATGAGCGCCGTGGTCCACTCCACGGGCGCAGGGGGAGGTCCAGTGCGGCGAGGATGACCGACGAGTACCCGGGGAAGCGTGGTGGAGACGTCGGACGTCTCGACCGACAGCCCGGGGGCTTGCTCGTGCTCGTTGCATTTCGCAGACAGCCCCCTGATCAGCGGGTATCTCGAAGAAGCTCGCGGTGTCGGACTCCGTGGTCGCGCCACACCACGGCCGGGTGCATCGCTTCGCAGGGCCGCTGGCCCCGGGGTGCGTTCGGTGCCTCGGTGCCGCAGACGGGCTCATGAGTGTCAGCGCATGGCGGAGTCAACGCTCTCGGGCCTGTTCGTACGGAGCCGAATCTACGAGCCGGAAGGCCACGCGGCCTGTGCTGTGAGGACGGCGCACCCCGTGCTCGTCCTCGCTGGCGAGGTGACCGGCTCGTAGCTGCTGCCCACCAGGAGGACCATCCAGCCGTGCCGGCCGCCGGCAGGCCAAGAGGCTGGCCGGGCGCCAGGAGGTACGAGACGCGGGTACGGCGTAGCCGGGGCGCTCTCGTCCCGCTCCGGCGGTGTCGCCCAGTAGGAAGAAGACACGATCGCCGCAACCACCCACGGATACGGCGGTCCTCACAGAGCGGTCGTCGACCGCATCCGCTACCGCATGAACTCCGCGAGGACGGACGTCGGCTACGGCCGAGGCTCGGCGGCGTTTTGACTCCCCGCGGGCCCGGTTGTAGAGTTGAACAGTTGCCTGGAGCGGACACGCTCGGCAACAGCCCCCACAAGGATGCACTTTCGAGTGGGGACACTCGACTCTTCATTCGGGAATCGAAGCCGGGGAAATCCGGTGGAAAACTTCTGATAGAGTCGGAACCGCCGGAAAGGGAAACGCGAAAGCGAAAACCTGGAAAGCGCCGAGGAAATCGGACACGAAAGAGTCTGATAGAGTCGGAAACGCAAGACAGCAGAACGAAAGCCCGGAGGAAAGCCACGGCGAGTGTCGCTGGGGTGAGTACAAAGGAAGCGTCCGTTCCTTGAGAACTCAACAGCGTGCCAAAAATCAACGCCAGAAGTTGATACCCCGTCCACTTCGGTGGATG
>NZ_CP097801.1 GCF_000612545.2 Streptomyces sp. PCS3-D2
GAGGGGGTCGATATTCGGGCCACCGACAGCGTGGCTCTGATCGATCCGAAGGGGTCGGCCGTCGATATCGTCCAGGCGATCGGGCGGGCTCTGCGGCAGAAGCCCGGTGAGGGGAAGATGGCCACCCTGATCGTGCCCGTTTTCCTGCGGGAAGGCGAAAAGCCGGAGGACATGCTTTCATCGAATTCCTATAGGCCTTTGGTGCGTGTTTTGGCGGGATTTCGGGCGCATGATGAAAAGGCTGTGGAAATGCTCGCCATTCCGCAGGAACAGCAGAAAAGGATCGTGGACCCGTCACAGCCGGTCGGTGAGGAGCCGGAGGAGGGTGAGGAGGAGTCGCGGCTGCTGCTGAAGTTCGCGACGCCGCGGGACCCGGCGCTGATCGCGAAGTGGATCAGCTACCAGGTGATCCACACCGAACGGCAGGACTGGCGCCGGGGAGCCGAAGCCGCCTACCGGTACCGAGAGCGGGAGGGGGATCTGGAGGTCCCGTACGAGCACGTCGAGACCGCGGGAACATTCCCCCTCGGCAGGTGGCTCTCGGACCAGCGGCGCGCGTACCGAGCCGGGACCATGACCGGGGAACGCGCGGCCGAGCTGGAGGAGCTGGGGATCGTGTGGGACACCGCCGACGCCGGCTTCGAAGCCAACCTCGGGGCGGCACGCGCCTACCACGAGCTCCACGGAAGCCTCGCGGCGCCGCGGGGCGCAGCGATCATGGACGTCCAGATCGGGCAGTGGCTGACGAACGTACGCCGGCCCGGCGGGCTCGGCAAGGACCCCGTACGCGCCGAGCGACGGGCCGCGGCGCTGGCCGCGGTCGATCCGGACTGGAACCCCGCCGCGCTGGGATGGACGGTCGACTGGCAACGCCACTACACCTACCTGACGCAGCTCCTCGCCGACGGCGCGCAGCCGGCCGCGGTCGTACCCGGGGTCACCCGACACGGAGACGACGTCGGACGCTGGCTCGCCACACAGCGCAGGAACTGGGACCGGCTAAACACCGAGCAGCAGCGCCGGCTCAGCGAACTCGGCGTGAAGAAGGCCTCACGGGCCCGCAAGACCGCGGTGAAGACGGGGGCGGCGTCCGGACCGCGGGCGGGCGGGGACGCCTTCCAGAAAGGCCTCCAAGCCCTCACGCAGTACATCGCACGGGAAGGCCGGATGCCGGGACGCAGCGCCATCGAGGAACTCCCCGACGGACCCCACCGCGTCGGCATCTGGATCGGCAACCAAAAGGCCCGCCGCAACCGACTCGACACCGCGCAGCTCGGCGCCCTCGCCGACCTCGGCATCGACTGGGCCGCCGGATAGGGGTGCGGCGGCCTGTCAGTGCCGCCCCACGCGGTTGTCGCTGCCCGGTCAGTGCCCGGGGGACGGCTCTGCGGATGCCGGGGGCGTGGGGGACGGCTGCTCGGCCTGCGCCGAGCAGCCGTCCCCCAGACCGAACAGGAAGGCGAGCAGCAGCCAGAGTCCCGCGCCCACTGCTGCTGCGTTCTGGAACCAGCGGGCCGCCGGGGTGGAGGCCGGTGAGGCGCCGTCGGCGTGTCTGGTCAGCAGTTCTTCGTGGGCTCGATCTTCTCGACCCAGGAGGCGGGAAGTGAGATGGTCTGCGTGGCAGGCCCGTCAGTCACGCGCAGCGAGATGCGCTGGGGCGCGGGGCCGGCGGTGATGGTGCCACACAGGGACGCCTTTGCCGTGGTCTGGCCATTCTGACGGTAGGTCACCGTCACCGGTGCGGTCACAGGCTTCTTCGGCGGGCCGAGCCACACCAGCCCGGGGGAGACAATCAGGCAGGCCAGCGACCCGAGGGCCGCGCCGACCGCAATCCACAGACGTTTCGCGACTGTCAGCACAGCCTTCCGGCCCTTGGTCCCGTACCACCGCACGAGCTTGTCGTCGGTCGAGACGTCTTGGCCGTTGCCGATCCGGAGCCAGCCGAAGGCCGCGGCGTAGCCGACCACGATCGAAACGGCTGCCAGGAAGGCACCGATCACGAGGGCGACGAAGAGCCAGTTCCGCGTGTCATCGGAAAGACCCGGGGCCGGGCGGCGGCCGGCGTACCGGGCGGGGTGGTCAGGGAGGTGAGGGTGGCGTCGACGAAAGGCGGCCGACCAGAGCGGGGCCGGTGGCTTCCTGCCAGGAGGTGGTGGTGGTGAGGCGGTTCAGGTGCTGGGCGACGGTGTCGGTGCCGTGGTGCTCGCCGAGCTGCTGCATACGGGCGGCGAGCAGCGGCCACGGGCGTGAGCCGATCAGGAGACCGGCTTCCCGCTCCGGCAGGACCTCCTTGATCATCGCGACCATCCGGGAGTGCGCGGCCGGCTGCACCCTGAGCTGTTTCAGGGCGCGGGGCCGGTTGCCGAGGTCGAGGTCGCGGGGAACGGTCAGGCCCTCGGTCAGCGGGCCCCATACCCGCTTCGCATCCGCACTCGCAGGCACGGACGCGGCGGGGGCCGGGGCGGGCCCGCCCGCAGGGGCGGGGGCGGGTGCCGGAACGGGGGCGGGTGCCGGAACGGGGGCGGGTGCCGGAACGGGGGCGGGTGCCGGAACGGGGACTGGGCGGGCGGGCGCGGCCCACAGGTCACCGGCCGCGCCCATGCGTTCGGCCAGCACATCCCTCGCGGCGCCGACCGGCCCGGGAGCGGGAGCTGCCGGAGCGGGAGCAGGAGCTGGCGGGAGCGGGGATCGGTCGGGTGGGCGGTGCCCACGGGTCGTCGGCCGGTATCCGGGCGCCGGCCGCGGGTGCGGGAGCCGGAGCGGCGGCCGCCGCCGGGGCCGCGGTAGGAGCGGCCGGGGCCGCGGTGGGGGCGGCCGCGGTGACGGCGGCGACGGCCTGGTCGACGCCCGCTCCGGCTTGGTGGGCGTCGGTGAGGATCCGGGCGACGTCGATCCCGGCCGCATCAAGACCTGCCCTCACAACCGCCAAGGCCCAGCCACCCCGGAGGCCTCATGCACCAAACCCTCGGCACCACCCCCGTCCTGCGTCCCGCCCAACGGGAAAACACCCGCCGGACAAGAACCCGAAGTCAAAAGTGCCAGAGGTGTGCCACACACCAGACCCCACACACCAAAGACCCCCACCACCACCGCACCGCGTCGACCACCACCCCACACACCCCTCCCCCAGCCCGGCCAGCCGTGCCGGCCCCCCGCTCCGGTGCTACAGCACCGAGCGTCTACCGGAGCACGCCCGGCTCCCTTGCCCGGAACGGGCAGCCGGCGACGAGCGCGGGGCCCGCGGCCGGGGTCAGAGCCGACTGACCGGGCGCCGCAGCCACGGGCGCGGGGCCGAGCGGCACCGGGCAGCCGTCGCGGAGACCCGGGGCCGGAAGGCGGGCCGGGTGGTCAGGCAGGTGAGAATCGCCTCCACGAGGCAGCCGACCACAGCCGTGCCGGTGGCTTCCATCCAGGAGGCACCGACGGTGCGGCAGTTCAGGTGCCGGGCGACGGTGTCGACGCCGTCCTGTTCGCCGAGCCGCTGCATACGGGCGGCCAACAGCGGCCACTGACGCGAGCCGACCAGGAGACCCGCTTCCCGCTCCGGCAGAACCTCCCTGATCACCGCGACCATCCGGAAGTGCACGACCGCGGTACGGACAGTGCGCTGCAGCACCTCACGGGCCACCACCGACCGGACCTGGCTGGTGGTATTGCACGACGTCAGCGACCCGGCCTCCATCGGGCCGTGGTGGCCGCCCTCCCGACCCAGCCCGGTACGGGATGGACCATGGCCACCACCCGCCTGCACGACCCGCGCCTGACCGGGGGCGGGCGCACTCGCATCACCATCGACGTCTACACCCCCGCTGAAGCCGTCAACTATCTGTAAGAACGCGTCACCGCTGACAGCGCGGAACACCTTCTGAACGGACGGGAGGCAGATATCGCGCGGACGCTCGGCTACCGGCCGCTCGCCCTGGGACATGCAGCCGCCCACCTCCTCGCCGAGGAACTCGCGCAGTGCAAAGCGCTGCGGACCCTGGCGCGGTCGATGTCCTCCGAGATCGCGTTGCGCCGGGCTCTGCGCCAGGCCCTTCGGGGGGCGGACCTGGACGGGTAGTTCACGCCGACCGGCTGGCCCGCCCGGGCGGCGGGTGACGTTGGGGCGGCCCGGTGGTGGTGCTAACCCCGGAACGCTCTGGGCACCGGACCTCATCCGCGCACGCCATGCCGGCGCGGCTGAAGGCGACCCTCACCGCGCGTCTGGACCGCAGCCGCCCGTTCAGGCTGAGAAGCAGCCCTGGTGAGGGGCGTCCTGACACCTGACGCTGCCACCACGGACGTCCGCGCCAGCTGCCAACGGCGGACAGGACGCGTCAGCTGCCAACGGCGGACAGGACGCGTCAGGTGTCAGGCCGCGGGCCCGCTCCGGGCGGACCGGGGGAACGGATGGAGTGTCCGGAGCGGTGTGCGTCCCAGCCGTTCAACGACGGGACACACCAACGGTTTCGCGCCCAGCGCCACGGCACCGTGTCCACACCGGCGCTCGCCCGCCGTGGCCCGGGCGGCAACCGCTGGGGTCGCAGCACGCCGCGAGTTACCCTTGCGGATCTTGGTCGTCCCGGTGGGCGGTACAGTGCGCGCCGTGAACATACACGGCTGGTACGTGTGGATCACTCTCGGTCTCGCCGCTCTGCAAGTTCTGGGCCTCGTCCCCATCGTCCGGCGGCTGCGTGGCGACGATCGTGCGCTGCGGTCGCAGGCTCGCCTCGAGCTGCTGGAGACCTTCGGGACCCTGATACTGATGGGCGGGCTGCTCCTGAGTCTGACGGTGGCGGAGTCCTGGTTCTGGCTCGCTGCCACCGGCTTCGCGCTCATGGCCGCCGATTACGCCGTCCAGGGCATCCGCCGGCTTCGCACCCGTCGTCACATGACTTCGTAAACCTGGTTCGGCCTCGGGCAGGGCACGTTCTGGTGAGCCCGCGCAGGGCCCGGCCGGCGGTGACTACGGGGCACCGGCCGGGTCCTGCGTGCGTGGGTGTTCCGGCGCCACCGGAATCCCCGCTGAAGCCTGACACGCCCGAAGTCCTCCCGCGCGGTGGAAGACCTCCGGCTGTACCGGCCGGGTGACGGGTACTCCGGAGCGGTCGACAACCCAGCCGGAAAGAGGGTGACGGTTGCCGCGTATCGATAGCGCCGTTCTCCCCCGAGCAGCGCCCAGGAAGCGCCCGCTCGCCGGGACCGGGCCGTCCGGGAGCAGAGCCCTGCTGCCCACGCACCGGCACAGCACGCGCCGACCAGCAGCCAGACAGAGTGGCGGCGCCGCCACGGACCTCGAACATGCCCAGCGCAGCGGTCACTTCCAGCAGACGGCGAAGCCGGGCAGGAAAGAGACCGGCCGGCCAGCACCGCCAGGCCCGATGGTGCGCAGCACGTTCAGCAACGACGAGTCCGTGAACGCGACCTGGGCGACATTGAGGACGAACGGCTCTGCGTCGGCCGCGAACCCGCCGGATGCAGCAGTGCGGGCCGCCGCCCGGGAGAGGGGCGACGGCCCGCGTGTCCGCGGCCGGTCAGAGGCCGGCGGCCGTGTGGTGCGGCTGCGGGTGGTGTGGGTCAGCGGCGGCGGCCCCAGGTCTCGGTGTCGACGGTGCGGCCGCGGTCGTCGCGCAGGGTGGCGGTGTCGGAGCGGTTGTCCCAGACGTAGTCGCGGCGGCCCTGGAAGAGGTCGGTGCGGGTGTTACGGCCGATGCCGGTGTGGATGCGGATCGTGGCACGGGAGCCGATGCGGACGTTGTCGAAGCGGTAGCGGTTGCCGTCGTTGTCACGCAGGGTCCAGCCGCGGAGGTTGATCGGGTTACGGGTGGTGTTGCGGATCTCCACCCACTCCGCGTTGAGAGAGCGGTTCGAGCGGTCCTCGCGTCCGGGGCTGTCGGCCTGGACCCGGCTGATCTCCACCCGCGGCCGCTGCTGGTGGTGGCGGTCGCCGTCGTGCGCGGCGGCCGGCAGTGCGGCGGCGGAGACGATCGCACCGGCCGCCAGGACGGTGGCGGCGATACGGCGTACGGAGGAAGAAGCAGAAGACATAGGTGACGCTCCCTCAAGAACAGCACCCCACCAGCCGAAACACACTGGTGAAGGTGCCTGTCGGTTCGGCCCGGTTGAGCCGAGGACCAAACTCTCGACCCGACACGACCCCCGCCGCAGCCCCCACCGACGCCGGTTACCAGACGTGGACATATCCGTCACAGTCACCTGCACGCTGCATGCGTTTCCCGCGAGCGTGCCCCTGACATTCACTGACTGCTACATCCACCCGCCCCGCAAACCGGACATCAGGGTCAACACGCTCCGGCGCACCACCGGGTGCACTTCTCGGTTGGCTCACCCGCCCGGACCAGGCGATCACGTAACAACCGTTCTGCGGAATTCTTCGCACACATGCCTACGATCCGCACGTGTGTCGCCGTGCGGCGGGACAGGGTGGCCGGTCTCGGGCGACGGTGCTGTGGCCCTGCGGGAGCCGGTCCCGTACCGCTTTCGGTGGATCCCGGTACGCCAGCACTCCGGGCGCGGCAGCCTGGAAGTCCTGGACCAGCTCTCGGACTGGCCCGATCGCGTGCTCGGCGGGGAGGGGTTGGTTGTGGTGGACAGGGTGCTCAAGGCGTCGGGGGCCGCGCACGAGGGAGCGGTGTCGGTGCTGCTGGCCGACCGCAGCGAACCGGGCCCGGTCTACTACGACGTCGGCAGCGGAAGCCACATGCCGTCCTCAACCAGATGGCACACATACGACGGCCGGTTCTCCCGACCGCGGGCCGTCCTGCTGCGGGGCAGCTGCACGTGCGGATGGCGGGGCGCAGCCGAGTACCCACTCGACCGGACCACCCTCCCCACCGACCAGCCGCTCTACGAAGCGGACATCGACCTCTCCGGGCCCATCGCCGACTACGAAGCTCACCTGTCGGCCATCCGCGACGCGGCCGTCCCCCTCCCCGCGGGACTCGTCGGGCTCCTGGCCAAACTCGTGCGGCAGCTCGGCGACCTGGCCGCCGACGAGCCGCTCGTCGCGCTGAAGGCCCTCGCCGACCTACGGCACCTCATCGCCCAGACCGGCCAGGACGCCGCGTACGAGCTCTACGATCGGAACGTGCCGATCGAGGAGGTGGCCGCAGCACTTGGCACGAGCACGGCTGCGGCCTCCACCTACCTCAACGACTACCTGCACTGAACCTGCCCCGAACAGGCAGTCCCCGCGGGGCGGATGTGGTCGACGCCGGTGCGCGGCCAGCGTCGGCGGGCGTAGCGTGGCGGGGTATGAGCGAGGTTGTGGAAGCCAGGGGTCCGAAGGTTCCGCCGAGTTACCCTCCGAAGTCGCCGCCGCCGCAGAAGAAGCCGGTGGAGCCGCCGCGGCCGCAGCCGGCGACGAAGCCGAAGTCGCTCACCGGGGTGCTGCCCCGGCTGGTCGTCACCAGCCGGCGGGCGCGGGTGCTGGCGTTCCGTGCGGACCGGTGGGCGGCGAAGAAGGCCGCCGCGCAGGCAGCGCTCGCCGTCGCCGAGTGGGACTACCCGCTCCTGGACGAGCACGACTTCCTCAAAGCGGTCCACGGCCTGGTGGGCGCGGCCGTGGCGGCCGGCGGGAAACGCGTCAGCGTCCACCTCGCCGACCAGGACGCCAAGATCCTCGTCATGGCCCTCAACCACCAGACCGCCGGACAGGACTCGGCAGGAGCCGTGCCGACCGAGGTGGCGGTGCTACACACCGTGGACGCGTGCGGCGCCCACACCGACCACGACGGACACGCCTGGTGGGCCCTCCTCGACGCCCAACCCCGGCCGAAGAAGCGTCTGGCGTAGCAAGAGAAGCCGAGTTCACCCAGGGCCGTGAATGCGATCGTTGGTCCGAGGTCGGGTGGATGCTGTCGACCGGGGGCGGTGACCGGCTACGTGTGACGGCGGCCGGGGCCCTGCCCTCGGTCAACAGCGCCCCGGGGACCGGGAGCGGCCCGTCTGGCTTTGTTTCACGAGAACGGGCTCTGGCTCAAGTTCTGTGGAGTGGCCGCACAGCACATTCAGCGTCCCGTTCTGTCACCGTTCAGGTGATCGCGGGCTGTGGTCACATAGGCGGCGATGGCCGTGGTGAGGTGATGGTGCTCATCGCGGGCAGCCTGCACGGAGGTGCTGTCGGCGTAGTCCCTTTGCCGAGCAGCGAGCCGAATCTGAAAGGCCGCGCCTGCAACCTCCTGGGCGAGCTCAGCGATACGCTCGGGCCCTTCGAGCTGAACGACGGGGAGTGTCGCCCGCAGGGCGGCATCCCTCTCTGCAGCCTCCGCCCGCAGAACTACGGCGCGCGCATTTATGCCCGCACTGTCGTGAGCAGCCCCACTACTGGTGAGTTCGGCACGAGCCTGCGCGAGTGTTACGGTGCGCCGTGTCCCGTACGCATACGATTCCGCGGCCTGCAGGAAGGCGGCGTAGGCGTCCCGTTGGTGCTGCCGGCGGACTGCGTCTATGGGACCGCGGTGAGCTCCGTGGCCTTGGTGACGCCCTGCCATGTAGGCCGCGAATGCGGCCACGAGTGCCGTCGGACTTGCGATGACGACGGCTATCACCTGTGGGTCCATGCCCGAGATCATGCAGCAGCCGAGCTCCGGGGACTAGACAGTTACAGGCGCCACAGAAGTTGCGCCAGAGCCGGTTCTCGTGAATAGAGCCACCCGTCCGAGGACGGCTCCCAGCGGTGGCCATTGCACGCCTCTTCCGGGTCAGGCCCGGCGTTGACGCGCGGATGTGGGCGTGCGCCGCACCCGGACAGGTGCTGAGCCGAAGCACGCCAGTTGTCACCGGCAGAGCCGGATGACGTGGCGAGTGCGACCGAACGAAGCAGTGTGGCTGTCACCAGCGAGGCACGCGGCTTGTCACAAGTACTCGTTCAGCAGCCTTTCTGTCACCAGTTCCTCGACGACCAGCTGCGCGGCCGTAGACGCTCGCCCTGGGGTCCGAACATGATCAGGTACTCGACCGGACCGCTGGGACTGGCGTTCGCCACCCCGTGCGGGGTGCGGGTGTCGAACTCGGCGACATCCCCGGGGGTCAGGATGAGGTCCTGGTCGCCGAGGGCGAGCCACAGCCGCCCGTACAGGACGCACAGCCACTCGTGGCCGTCGTGGGAGACCTGACGGGGCCGCGCGGGCGGGTCCTCAAGGGCGGGCAGGACGTGCTTGTGGGCGTGCAGACCGCCGACGTACCGGGTCAGCGGCAGCACCGCCTTGTCGTCACCAAAGCTCAGCGGCGCCGTAGCACGCGGCTCGGTCCCGGAGCGGGGCACGGTGCCGGCCAGCTCGTCCAAGGAGACGCCGTATTCCTTCGACAGGTGCAGCAGCACCTCCAGGGTGGGCTTGCGCCGGCCGGTCTCGATCCGCGACAGCGTGCTGGTCGAGATGCCGGTCGCGCAGCTGACACCGGCGAGCGTCGCGCCGTAGTGCTCGCGCGCGGCCCGCAACCGGGGCCCCATCGCGGCCAGCGTGCCGTCCACGTCGTCGACTGCCACCCTTCCCGCTCCTTCTTGCCGTACCGTTCCAGCGCTCTGTCCTGCGATCTTGCCAGAATGGCAACGCTGATCGCACCGAGGGGCCGCCGCGCCGCATGATCGACGGGTACCCGCCAGCCGCCCGCGAACCGAGGAGAATCCCATGCAGCCCGAGCCGACCGCCGTACTCCGCCACCGCATTGTCGAAGCCCCGGCCGGGCGCCTGCACCTGGCCGAGCAGGGCACCGGCCCGCTGGTCCTGCTCGTGCACGGCTTTCCCGAGTCCTGGTACTCCTGGCGCCGCCAGCTCCCGGCCCTCGCCGCGGCCGGGTACCGGGCAGTGGCGATCGACGTGCGCGGCTACGGCCGCTCCTCCAAGCCGGAGGCGACCGACGCCTACCGAATGCTCGACCTAGTGGAGGACAACGTCGCCGTCGTGCGCGCCCTCGGCGAGGAGGACGCGGTGATCGTCGGCCACGACTGGGGCTCCAACATCGCCGCCGCCTCCGCCCTGCTGCACCCCGGAGTCTTCCGCGCGGTCGGCCTGCTGAGCGTCCCGTACGCGCCGCCCGGCGGCCCGCGCCCGACCGACGTCTTCGGCCAGATCGGCGGCCCTGAGCAGGAGTTCTACGTCTCCTACTTCCAGGAGCCCGGCCGCGCCGAGGCGGAGATCGAGCCCGACGTACGGAACTGGCTCGCCGGCTTCTACGCGGCCCTGTCCGCCGACACCATGCCCGCCGAGGGCGAACCCGACCCGCACTTCGTCTCCCGCGGCTGTCAGCTGCGCGACCGCTTCCCCGCCGGCCCGCTCCCGGCATGGTTGAGCGAGGAAGACCTCGACATCTACGCCGCGGAGTTCGAGCGCACCGGTCTGACCGGCGCCCTCAACCGCTACCGCAACATGGACCGCGACTGGGCAGACCTCGCCCCCCACCGGGGAGCCCCGATCAAACAGCCCGCCTTGTTCGTCGGCGGCGCACTGGACGCGTCCACCACCTGGATGGCCGACGCCATCGACGCCTACCCCACCACCCTCCCCGCCCTGTCCGCCTCCCACCTCCTGGACGGCTGCGGCCACTGGATCCAGCAGGAACGCCCCAACGAGGTCAACCGCCTGCTGACCGACTGGCTCGCCACCCTCCAGGACTGAACCAGGCGGGCTGTCTGGGCAGCTTGGGGGTGCGTTTCGGGTGGCCGCGCCGAGGGCGCGTATGGCGGTCTGCTCGATGGTGCCGAACAGTCGCACCACACGTACTCCACCACGGCAGTGACAACAAGCATGCCTATGTGACAACCATCGTGCCCCGGCTCATGCGGCTCTGCCGGGAGCGGGGCCGGTGGCGGGGGTCAGAAGGAGACGTCGAAGTAGTCGATGTCGGTGAACTCGACCCGGAGCTGGTCGGCGCGGGTGCCGCCGTCCTTGAAGTAGATCTCCTGCAAGCCCTCGGCGACGATCGCGCGCAGGTCGCGGTCGGCGGCGCCTCGGGCTCGGGCGTCGAAGAGACGCTGGGCGTATGCGGGCGGGAGGTGGACGGTCAGGCGGCGGACCCGTCCGTCGTCGGTGGTGCCGATGGGTGCGGTGTAGCCGAAGCGGGCGCGGGTCTCGACGGTGATGCCGGTGCTGGTGGCGGCTTCCTTGCGGCGGCGGCCGCGGACCACGGGCTGCCAGCGGGCGCGTACGGCCGTGTCGATGCGGGTGGCGACCGGCTTGGGCGGGGTTTTGCGGTCGCCCTTGCGGTAGCGCTCGACGGACCGCTGGCTGACGCCGAGTTCGGCGGCGACCGCGCGGGTGGTCCCCAGCTGCTTGAGCAGGAAGTTGATCTGGCCCTTGAGGGTCTTGGGCGGGGCCTTGGTGAAGGCCTCCTGGTCGGCGCGGCCGATGGCGTCCTCGATCTCTCCCACAGCGGTTCAGCTCCTGACAGGTGTCCGGGTCGTGCACGGTGAGCGGTCGGTGAGCCGTGGCCTCCGGTCGCGGGAGGCCACGGCTCGGTGTTATTCGCCGTCGTCGAGGACGGCGTCGCCGCCCTTGATGTGGCGGGCGGGGTTGAGGCCCTTCTCCATCAGGTCCACCGCCCACGCCATCTCCTGCACCCCTTCCAGCTTGGCCAGCCCGGGGGTCGGGCCGAGGCGGAAGCCGCCCATCAGCGACTTGCCCGACGCCGCGTACGGCAGGAAGTCCAGCGGCGAGGCGCCGGGGCTGGGGTAGACGACGCAGTCGGAGAGCACCGCGAGCGGATACAGGCCGGTCAGCTTCACCATGTTGGCGAGCTTGCGGTGCATGTTGACCCGCGCCTTCGAGATCACGGCCGCCCGAATGTCGGGGCGCCATGTGGGGCGCTGCATGGCAGGCCAGGGGTCGCCGTCGCGGTAGGTGCGCCCCTGGGGGCGTTCACGGAGTTTGCCGATGCCGCCCTTGACCGTGGCCTTGATCGCCGCGAGGACAGCGGCCATCGCCGGGTCGGTCTGCTTGTGGTGCTCCATCGCCGCCAGGAACTCCGCGTCCGTGAGGTCGGCGGTGACGCCGAGGTCGGCGAGGGTCTCCAGGTACGCGGTCTTGAGCCGGTCGTGCCACGGGTCGAGGTACGCCCCGGTCTCGCGGCGCAGGTAGGCCTCAATCGGCTGGACGTCGTGGCCGAGTTCCTGGGCGTAGGCGAGGGTGTGGGTCTGGTACCAGGCAGGTCCCGTCGGCCGGGTGCCGTCCGGGGTGAACGGCGACGGCAGACGCGGGTCGAGTTCGATGCCGGAGAGGTCCGCCAGCCAGGAGCCGGGGATCTTCTTGTTGAACACCGGCCCGTGGAAGTGGTCGGGTGCCGACAGGCCCACCGTCAGCCGAGCGGCGGCCGCGAGGAACGCGGTGTTCAGGTCCAGGCCGACCGCGTACGGCAGCAGGCACTCCTCGTCGGAGAGGAGGGCGGGGTCGCGGACCCACTGGTAGGCCTCCTCGTTCAGGAAACCCCCGCTCCAGCCCGAGCGGACGACGACCGGGTGTTCGCCGATCGCCTCCGGGGGCGCCGGGTCCATCGGGTCCGTTCCGAGGCTGCCGGGATTGTGGCCCGAGATCCAGGTGCCGTTCTCCTGCACGGCCCGGGTGGGCGGGCGGAGCGCGGTCATCAGCTCCAGCCCGGAGACGGCGGTGGAGCCGCGCGGGGTGATGACCCGCTGGGCGTAGACGCCGAGGACGCGGGCGATGTCGGCCGGGGCCAGTTCGGCGACGCCGGGCCAGGAGCGGGTGTCGAGGGCGTCCCAGGACAGGACCGCGAGCTGCACGCACTGCCGCGCGTTCCCCTGGGCCTTGCGGTAGATCCGCGCCCACGGGCCGAAACCGCGCTGCGTGAGCTGCCACTTCGCCTTCCCGATCTGCTTCACCACCGGGTGATCGTCGGCGAGCCGCAGGGAGCGGCGCTCCTCACGGCCCTCCAGCCGTTCGGGGAGGCCGAGCTTCACGGCGGCGGAGGCGGTGAGGACGATCAGCGGGTCGGAGTCCTTGCCGTTGCGGTTCAGACGCGCAGCACCGAGACCGGACTCCTTCAGCGTCCACTCCACCAACTCCGTGATGGTGGTGGCGGGGCAGTCCAGCACGACCCCGCCTGCGGCGTACGCGTTGCCGTCGCCGTCGAGGACGGCGAGCGGGCCGTGGGGGAAGCGGGGATCGGCCGGGGTGGTGGGTTTGGCGGCCTTCTTCGCGGCGGGGCGCCGTGACGTCGCCGCCGGACGGACCGGGGCCTCGGCAACGGCCGGGCTGACGGGCTCCGCTGACGGGGCGGCCGGTGCGGGCGTGCCGGACAGCGAGGCGGGGACGGGCGGGTTCGGGCGGGTGGGGTGCTGGGTGGCCCAGCCGTCGAGCAGCCGCTGGTAGGCCTGACGGCGCGGCGGGCGGGGTTCGGAGCGTCCTGCTTCCCAGTTCTTCACCGACTGGGTCGTGGTCTGCAGGACCTGGGCGAGACGGGCCTGGGTGATACCGGCCGCCTCGCGCAGCCGGGCACGCTCCGCCGGCGGCGGCATCTCGGGCTCACCAGTCAGCAGGGCATCCACGGCCGCGAACAGCTCATCCTCGGTTGGCATACGCCAACCCTAGCATGCCTTAACCCCAGATTCCTACATTTCTTAGCCTTGGATTTAACCTTGGTTGATTGTTCTGGACGCGAGCGCGGGGTGGCGGTGCGTGTTGACCTCTCGCAGCGAAGGTTGAGCGTTGTCATCGAAGGTTGGTGACCGCTAGGTTTTCTCACCGAAGGTTGAGTGATCGTTTGAGGCTGACTGCCTGGGGAGACGGTGGGGGAACCGGTAGGCGCGTACGGCGATCCTGCGCTGAGCGCCTTTGACCTGGACTTCTTCGACAGCGGTCGGCGTCGACGCATTGCGCTGGGATCCGGGTGGGATGTCCGGTTCGAGGACGTAGCGCCTGTACGCGGGTTCCGGTGGAACAAGGGTGGCCGCGGCTTCGCGGGCTGGTATTACACGGTGACCACGGGCAGTCATGTGGGCTACGAGTCGTGGCTGGAGCGGGACCGGCTGATCCCGCTGGACTTCGTCCCAGATGTGGTGGGGATCGCCTCACAGCCGTTCTGGCTTCACTGGCGCGACGCGGAAGCGAAGCGGCGGCATGCGCCCGACTACTTCGTACGGCTGGCCGACGGACGTGCCCGGGTGGTCGATGTCCGCGCCGAGGACGATGTCGACGAGCGGACCGCGGAAGCGTTCGCCGCTACCGAGCGGGCCTGTTCGGCGGTGGGCTGGGAGTACGCGCACGTCGGTGTTCCGGATCCGGTGTTCATGGCGAACGTGCGGTGGCTGGCCCGCTACCGGCACGGCCGGTGCGGCCGTGAGAGCGCCATCGCTGAGCGCCTGGTGGAGGTTTTCCGGCAGCCTCAGGAACTGCGGGCAGGAGCCGAAGCGGTGGGGAACGTTCTGCGCGTCCTGCCTGTCCTGTTCCACCTGCTCTGGAAGGGGGCACTTCGCGCTGACCTTGGTGGTGCTCTGCTGAGCAGTGGCACGGTGGTCCACACGTCGGAAGGTCATGTCGTCGGGCTGCAGCGGCGAGCCGGGGGCCACGGCCTGCTTCGGCCGAGGTCGGGCATGCACGGTGATGGGAGTCAGATGCGCAAGCTGTCGAGGCCGGCAACGGTCGGTGTGGGCGATCGGGTGCGGTTCGCCGGCCAGGTCCGGGCGGTGCTCGCGGTGTCCGCTCGTGCGGTGACGCTGAGTGCGTTGTGGCAAACCGGATCTCGTTCGAATCCTGCGGTGCGGGTGATCATTCGGGCAGAGATGTCAGTGCGGTCGTGGGCATGAAGAAACGGGCCCCTTGGTAGTGACGTGGTTGTTGAGGCCGGTCACGAGCAAGGAGACCCGTTGTGCGACGAGTTGACCATCCCTGCTGTACCCGCGTCCACCACGGTCATCCCTGAGTGTGACTGCTACGTGCACAGGTTCGGTTCGATCGCTCCGGGACGGCGGGCGCGGTGCTATCCGAGTGACATGACGGACGCGGAGTGGGCCGAGGTCCGTGCCGCGATGCCGGTACCGGCCTGGCTGCTCAAGCGGGGCGGGCGTCCGGAGGCGTACTGCCACCGCGAGATGCTCGACCAATGCCACGAAGTTAAGGATTCCGTGGTGGCGTCAAGGCGTCGGGGAGGGTGAGCCTGTAGGTGTTCGGCGCGGTGCGGATGAGCCGGCCGTTGCGGGCCCAGTAGCAGAGTTGCGCGGTGAGGCTGCTGAGGGGGCGCCCAGAGGCGGGGAGTCCAAGATGTCGCGCGATGTCCCGGGTGTGCATGGCCTGGTTGGAGTTCGCGGCCATGAGCTGGCAGAGCTGGCCCCAGCGGCCGGAGAGGGTCCGGCTCGGGTCCTGCGCGCTGGGCAGGGCTGGTGGGTGCACGGTGATCTCGATGGCGGTGATCGGGGTGCTGTCGCGTGGACGCCCGTCGCGGTTCCAGATGTTGTAGCGGGAGGTTCCGCACTTGACGATGCGGGCGGACAGTCGCAGTCGGCGCCCGGGAAGCAACGCGTGCAGGACGCGGGCGCCGATGTGTCCGACCAGGTCGGAGTGGTTGCTCGGCCCACAGGCCGCGGCCGTCCCGACCAGGCTGACGACAGTGTCACGGGCGGCCTCCAGGGCGACGGTGAAGCTGGCCCGGTCGGGATCGCAGCCGGGCACCGTCTCCACCGCGGTCACCATGACCGAGCGCAGGGCCTGGTAGAGAGTGAGCAGTCCCCACATCTCCTGGTTGAGGCCCACTGGGTCCTTCGACCGTAGAACTCGGCCCTTGAGCAGGGTATGACGCAACGCCAGGTAGGTGATCTCGATCTCCCAGCGCTCGTGGTAGAGACGCACCAGGTGGTCAGCTGGATCGGTGCGGTGGTCGTGGAGCGTGGTCAGCAGGCGGTAGGTGCCGCCGAAGTCGCCTCCGTCGGCAGTGCGGGCCCGGATCTCGGCCTCGATCACCCGCAGCGACAGGCCCCCGATCCGGGTCAGGTAGGAGCCGTCGGGCAGCAGCGCCAGCACGGGCGGTCGTCGGGTGCTGGTGGCGCGAATCAGGAACTGCGCTCCCTGAGCTGCGATGTCTGTGAGCAGTTCGTTGCTGTCGAAGGCGCGATCGGCGAGGAGGAGCATGTCCGAGGTCAGGTGGCCGACCAGGTCGTGGGCGTAGTCGGTCTCGCCCTTGGAGGCGGGGCCGAAGACCGCGGCTATCAGGCCGCGGGTGCCGGTTTCGCACAGGGTCAAGAGCATCAGCCGGGGGAAGCCCGCCGGCCCGTGGCGCCGTTCGGTGCGGCCGAGCCAGGACCGGTTGCGCTCGTGGTCGGGAACGTTCAGGCTCCCGCAGCCGTCGAAGGCGACCGTGCGCCAGCGTCGGTAGCGCACTCCGGGCGTGGACGGCTGGCCCAGCGGTCCGGCCAGCACGTCGAACAGTCGCTTGAGCGGGGCCACCCCGACTCGCCGACGCAGATCGCGAAGCGCCTTCTCTGAGGGCTGCGGCACCCGGACGGCCAGTCTGGCCGCGAGTTTGCCCCACACCAGACCGGTGCCCAGATGCTCAAACAGCGCGAGTGCGAGCACGAAGTACACCCCAACGCGCGAGGGGAGGCTGCGCAGTCGTCGCTCGCGCGCCCCGGTCTCGTCCAGCACTGCATCCACCAACTCGGGTGGGATGACCTGGCTTAACTCACCGATGTGACCGGGCGCGAACACGTCGCCGCCCGTGACAGACTGGGCCACTGAGCCTCTGCTTCCTCAGGAAGATCTTGGTCGATCCCCTGGATAGCAGAGGCCCATCCCACATCTCGCCCACCCTTGACATCACCGTTGAACGCTTAACGTCGTGGCATTGGATGCTCGACGCTGTGCGCTACCTGGTCGACAACGGCGTGAAGTGGATGGCCATGCCGGTCGACTTCCCGTACTGGCGGGCTGTCTACGACTTCTTCCGCCGCTGGCGGACCTGCGACTACGTACGTGAACTGCACGAACGCCTGCGCCGCACGGCGAGACAACGCTCAGGCCGCAACACTGAGCCCAGCGCGGGCATCATCGACAGTCAGTCGGTCGACGCCTCCGAGACCGTCGCCGAGGACAGCCGCGGATACGACGGCGGCAAGTCACGTGACGGACGCAAGCGTCACATCCTGACCGACACCGACGGTCTGCTGCTGGAAGTGACCGTGACCACGGCCGACGTGCACGACTCCAAAGCCGCCCCCGCGCTGCTGGAGACGTATCTGGACCAGCCGGGCCGGCTGCTGAAGCTGGTGTGGGTCGACAGTGCCTACCAGGGCCCCGCACTGGCCGAGGCGTTCGCCCGCCACGGGGTGCGCGTCGAGGTCGTACGCCGCTCCGACGGGCAGCGCGGCTTCGTCGTCCTGGCCCGCAGGTGGGTGGTGGAGCGCACGCTGAGCTGGCTGGCCCGCTCACGCCGCCTCAACCGCGACCACGAACGACGCCTCGATCACCACGCGGCGATGGTGTGGTGGGCCGCCGTGATCAGGCTGTCCCGGCGCCTGGCCGGCGATGCTCCGCGCTGGCCGGAGAATCGTCCCGGCCGACCGCCCCGGGCGCGGGCATGAACCGTCCGTCCCTCGCCCGCACCAGCCAGCCCCGCTTCTCCAGCACATAGGCACGGTGCCGGATCTTCTCCACCTCGTTCTTGATCTCCGCTTCCCGGCCCACCGCCCGCGTCAGCTCCACCCCGTTCACCGGTCCCGAAGCGGTCACCGCAGCGGCGAACACCTCCCGATACAGGCCACTGAGCTCCTCCTCACCCATGCCCGACCGCCACACCGGCGGCCTCTCGCCACGACCCGTGCTGGGGCCACCCGATCCCACAGCGGTAGCCATCTCACCGCCGGACGGCACGGCAACCGGCGCATTCATCGGGCTCTCCTCCGCCAGCACCGACACGAGCTCCTCACGCCCCACCCGGGCCCGCTCGACTCGCTCCCACGCGGCATCCACCTCGGCCTGAGCCTGCTCCAGAACCTCCGTCCAGGACTCCAGATCCTGCCTCGCCCGCGCCTCACGCTGTTCCATCAACCCCAGCACCGACGGCATCGCATCCTCCTCGATCCACAACAAGCCGTCCGCTGCCTGCCCCTACATCTCCGCGATCATGTCCCACACACGAAGAAGTCCCTGTTCATCGAACAGGGACTCCCTTTGCCACAACGCACTGAGTCCAGGGATGACGAGATCCTTCAGGATCTGTACGAGATGGGCGACACCGAGAACTACGTTCCCTACCCGCAGCCGGGAGGCCTTATCTCCTGGGCCTCGTCCAATTCGGGGGACACCTTCTACTGGAGGACGAGCCCTGCGGATCCGGACGCCTGGCCGGTAGTCGTCCGCACGGACAACGCCGACTGGGTCGAGTTCCCAGTCGGTGCCGTCGAGTTCCTGGCCGGCGTGTACGGGCGCACCATCGACGTGCCGGGCATGCCCAGAAACTTCCCCAGCGACGACCCGAAGGTTCTGGGCCTGAACGACCGCATCGACTACTGACTTCAGCTCGTCAGGGTGATTCGTTGCGAAGTGACTGAGGTGGGGCACCAGAGGCGACGCAAACTATCCGAAAACGACCTCTCAGGCCCCGGGCACGACAGCAGCGCCCCCGACGCCATCGGCATCGCCGCATCCGCTCCGTGCAGGCGGCGATGTCCTCTGGTGGACGCGACGAGCAGGGGTGCGGGGCCGCTCGTCGAAGGGCCGGAGTCGGAAACGGAGTCGAAACAGACCGGACAGCCTCGGCTGACGCTGGACCGCAAGCGGGGCCGGTCACTTCGAGCGCGGCGGGGTGGCTTGGCCCCTGCTGGGCCGGCTCGTCGTGGAGCACTGGACTCCGGAGTGGAGCGAGCCGGCCGGCTACGCCGCACACGTGGCTTTGCAGGCCTGGAAGCGCCGACGTCGACCGCGGAATCGGCTTGTGCCGCAGAGCAGTTGTGCACGCTGCCCTGACCGGGCAGCGGACAGGCCCTAGATTTGAGGAACCTGTGGTGGCCGGGGCGTGCTGCTGCTATCAGTGGAGGAGCCGTCAGTTTCTGGTGACGACTGGTTCCGGGGAGGGAGGGGTATTGACACGAGGTTGGAAGATCACGGTGGCGGTGGCGGGCATCGTCTCGACACCGTTGCTCTGGCTGCTGAACAGTCCGGATACCGGGCAGCTGGTCGGGGCATCGGTCCAGGCTACAGTGGCGATCGCCGCCCTGGTCTGGGCACTGTTCCAGCAGCCGTTTTTGGGGCGGGGGCAGGGGTTGGTGGATATGGCCGTCGGGTCGGGCAAGGCCGAGGTCATCGGCGGAGGCAGAGCCAGGACCGGGGTACGGCGCCCTGCAGGTGAGGGGAGCGGGTCGGCGACGGCCGAGCGGACCGGGAACGCGCGCGCGGAAGGCCCCGGCAGCGAGGCGAGCACGGGTGTCGAGTACACCTGACCACCGCGGCACCCCCTCAGCCGACGGTGGTGCGGACGGTGGGCAGGCGGTATCCGGCTATCGAGGCCCCGTACCCAGCAGCGGTGGTGCGCCATCGGCCGTACTGCAGGTATTCGACACAGGGGCGGCGATCGCGATCGGGCCCGGTGCGACCTCGGTCAGCGGGAGCCTGACCGTGCACCAGCGCGGGCCACAGGAACCGGCTTCCTGGCCGCACCAGGTCGGTGCGGTCCCGCCCCGGGTGCAATCCTTCCAGCACCGCGCCGAGGCGGACCGGCTAAGTACGGCCGTGCAGAGCGGGGGCACGGCGGCGCTGTGCCAGGTGCTGGCCGGAATGGGCGGGGTGGGCAAGACCCAGCTCGCCGCCGACTACGCGCACACGGCATGGCGGGACGACACAGTGGATGTACTGGTGTGGGTGAGCGCCGCAACCCGCTCGGCCGTGGTGACCCAGTATGCGCAGGCTGGCGTCGAGCTGTGCCGGGGCGACCCCCATGATCCGGACCGGGCCGCCGTCTCGTTCCTGGCATGGCTCGCGCCCAAGCCGGGTGCGGCGCTGTGCCGGTGGCTGGTGGTGCTGGACGACGTCGCCGAACCGGCCGACCTGCGCGGCCTGTGGCCACCGGCCAGCCCGCTGGGGCGCGTCCTGGTCACCACCCGCCGCCGCGACGCCGCGCTCACCGGCGTCGGCCGCCGTCTCATGGAGGTCGGTCTGTTCACTCCCGCCGAGGCCGTCGCCTACCTGTCCGAGGCGCTGGCCGTGCACGACCGTGCCGAACCCGATGACCAACTCGCCACCCTCGCCGCCGACCTGGGACACTTGCCGCTGGCCCTGTCCCAGGCAACGGCCTACCTCGTCGACGCTGGCGTCACCATCCCGGCATACAGAGCCCTGCTGGCCGACCGCGCCACCGCGCTCGCGGACGCCGCCCCCGACACCCTGCCCGACGACCAGAACCACACGACGGCCGCCGCCCTCACACTGTCCCTGGACCGCGCCGACGCTCTCCGCCCCTGCGGTCTGGCTCGCCCCATGCTGCAGCTCGCCGCCTTCCTCGACCCCAACGGCATCCCCCAGACCGTCCTGACCAGCGCCCCCGCACTCACTCACCTCACCGCCTGCCGAACCCCCACCGCGGGTGGCACACCGAAGCCTGCCCCGGTCACCGAGGCCGAGGCCACCGCCGCCCTACGCGCCCTGCACCGACTCCACCTCATCGAGCACACCCCCGACACACCCCGTCAGGCCGTCCGCGTCCACCAGCTCACTCAACGCGCCGTCCGCGACACCCTCACCCCCGATCAGCGCGACACCCTCGCCCGTACCACTGCCGCCTCCCTGGTTTCCGTCTGGCCCGAGGTCGAACGCGACACAGACCTAGCCCAGACCCTGCGTGCCAACACCACCGCCCTCACCAGCCACTCCGAAGAAGCTCTCTACCAGCCGGACGTCCATGCCGTGCTGGACCGCGACGGCCGAAGTCTCGGCGAGTCCGGTCAGGCCACCGCCGCTTGCGGCCACTTCCAGCACGTCGTAGCCGAGAGCCAGCGCCACCTCGGCCCGGACCACCCCGGCACTCTCAGCACCCGCCACCATCTCGCGCGGTGGCGGGGCGAGGCTGGGGATGCGGCCGGCGCCGTCACCGCATTCGCCGATCTGCTGACCGACCAGCTGAGGGTGCTCGGCCCGGACCACCCTCACACCCTCACCACCCGCCACAACCTCGCACGGTGGCGGGGCCAAGCGGGGGATGCGGCCGGCGCCGTCACCGCATTCGCCGATCTGCTGACCGACCAGCTGAGGGTGCTCGGCCCGGACCACCCCGACACGCTCATGACTCGCCACAACCTCGCGCGGTGGCGGGGCGAGGCTGGGGATGCGGCCGGCGCCGTCACCGCATTCGCCGATCTGCTGACCGACCGGCTGAGGGTGCTGGGACCGGACCACCCCGGCACTCTCACCACCCGACACAACCTCGCACGGTGGCGGGGCCGAGCAGGGGATGTGACCGGCGCAGCCACCGCACTCGCCGATCTGCTGACCGACCAACTGAGGGTGCTCGGCCCGGACCACCCCCACACCCTCACCACCCGCCACAACCTCGCGTACTGGCGGGGCTGGGCTGGAGATGCGGCGGGCGCTGCCAGCGGATTTGCCGATCTGCTGACCGACCGGTTGCGGGTGCTGGGACCAGACCATCCCGGCACCCTCAGCAACCGCCACAACCTCGCGCGGTGGCGGGGCGAGGCTGGGGACGCGACCGGCGCTGCCACCGCACTCGCCGATCTGCTGACCGACCGGCTGAGGGTGCTCGGTCCGGACCACCCCGGCACCCTCAACACCCGCCACCATCTCGCGCGGTGGCGGGGCGAGGCTGGGGACGCGACCGGCGCCGTCACCGCATTCGCCGATCTGCTGACCGACCAGCTGAGGGTGCTCGGCCCGGACCACCCCCACACCCTCACCACCCGCCACAACCTCGCGTACTGGCGGCATAGAGCCGATCGAAGGGATCCTGATGTCGGGTAATCCGAACCTCTTCTGCCCGCCAGTCCGGCCGGGAGGGAAGCGGCGAGGCCATCACCCAGGCGGGCGCGCTGATTCACCGCAGAAACGGCACGCCGGCGGCATCCCTGCTGGGCCGCACCCGCAGCGCCAGCGGCACTGCCTGCAGTGGAACGAGCTGGGTGACATCGTTGCGGTTGCCGCCGGTCAGGGTGACAGCGAGCGGGATGCCGGTTAGGTCCGTGATCAAGTGGTGCTTGCCAGGGTCCACCGCTGGTCCGAACGGGAAGTCGACTATGCACGGGGCGATACTCCACTGATCTCGACTTGCTGCAGCACTGAAAGGATCAGTTGATGTCGCTGTTCCGGCTGTCCTTTGTGCAGGTGCCTGCGCTGTGGCAGCCCCAGGAAAGCCGTCGCCGTGCCCAGGCAACTGTCTCGATGACAGCGGCGGCGAGCGAGCCGAGCAGATTCGGTATGGCATCGAGGATCAGGTGTCGGATGGTGTCGGACATGGTGCCCCTTCACAGGAGGGCTGGTGATGTGAGAGGAGCGTCGGCCGTTTGAGCTCGGTCCCCATCTGGGCAGGAACCGCCCGGGACGGCGAGGGACGTAACGGAACCCCGGCCTGGGGACCGATCCGACTGAATAAAAGGCGCGCCAAGGCCAGGCACATAGCGCCCGCCTGGCTCTGTCTGTCGACGGTCAGCGTTTTCCCCAGCGGTGACTGGTTTCGCGTCAGGTAATTCCCCACCCATGCGGTCACGTTTCCCCAAGGGGGCGCCGACCTCGCGGGCCTTGAGCGTTGTCAGCTGAGAGTGCGGGGCCCACGCGCGACGAGCGGGCGGCCGTCGTCCTCGGGTAGCACAGCAATGAAGCGCCAGGCGCCGTCTTCGACGCGTGCCAGGCCGAGGTTCGTGGTGGTGTTGAAGGCCTCGATGGCGGGCTCGGCCCCCTCGGTCAGCGAGTCGAGGTCTGCGTAGTGTCTGGCCAGGGTTGCGGCGGGACCGCGGAGCCATAGGCCCACTTTCACCCCTCTGCGCAAGGCGGCGAGTAGGTCGTCGCGGCCCTGTCCCGGGTCGGCGGCCTGGAGCCTGTCGTGAAGTCGCTCTTGAGCACACGGCTTTGTCGGAGCCGCTTCGGCCCGCTGGCGGCATTCCGGACACGCCTGCGGTTCTGCTGGTTCAAAGAGATGCATATAGCGGGTGACCTGGTGCTCCGGAATGCCGCAGAGCGTCCCGCTCTCGGCCATCGCATGTTCGACGCCGGGAACGCTTGTCAGCTCGCCGGCACCGAAGCTGGCTGCCTCCCGTGCGGTCGCGAAGGACCATCCGCCATCTGGGGCATGAATCACGCGGGCGAGCATGCCACAGCTATCTGTCCTGGTCAGCCCGGTTTCGCGGCGGGGACGTTCCCTCAATGAGTGGTTTGAAAGCTGATGAGGCTTGCGCCCCGAATCGTTCAGGATCCCCTTGGGCATGTCCGTGCCGGGTTGAGGGTCCTGACCGTCGTGGAGTCGTCACCGTCCCTCGACCGAAGGCCGAGAGGTCGGCGGACATTCCGGATGGCAAGGAGAACGTTCAAGGTGGTCGATGTCGTCGAGATCTACGTCCACTGGTATGCGGGCCGGTCGAAGAACCAGCTCGCGGCCTCGTTGGGGGTGGACCGAAAGACGGTCAGGAAGTATCTGGCGCCGGCGGAGGAGGCCGGGCTCGCCCCGGGTGGGCCGCCGATGAGCGAGGCGGACTGGGCCAAGCTGCTGAAGGTCTGGTTCCCGGACCTGGCGAGCCGCCGGTTGAACCAGGTGACATGGGCGGAGATCGAACCGCACCGCGAGTACGTCAAGGGCCTGCTGGAGACCACCACAGTCACCACGATCCACCAGCGCCTGCGGGACGAGGGGAAGTTGACGGTGTCGCTTTCGACGTTCCGCCGGTGGGTGACCGAGAACCTGCCCGATGAGTCGGCCCGGTCTCGGGTGACGGTGCTGCGGGACGACGTGGAGCCGGGCTCAGAGGCCCAGATCGACTACGGCTTCCTCGGCCAGTGGATCAACCCGGCCACCGGGAAGCGGCACCGGATCTGGGCATTCGTGATGGTGCTGCCCAGCTCACGGCACATGTTCGTGCGACCGGTCGTCCACATGGACCAGCACGCCTGGACCCAGGCCCACGTCGAAGCGTTTCGCTTCTTCGGGGGTGTCCCGCGCCGGCTGGTGCCCGACAACCTGCGCACGGCCGTGGACCGGCCGGACCTCTACGACCCGAAGATCAACAAGTCGTATGCCGAGCTCGCGACCTACTACAGCACGCTGGTCGACCCGGCCCGCGCGGCGAAGCCGAAGGACAAACCGCGGGTTGAGCGGCCGATGCCCTATGTCCGTGACTCGTTCTGGAGCGGGCGGCAGTTCACCTCGGTCGAGCAGATGCAGGCCGAGGCCGTGACCTGGGCGAGCGGGACCGCAGGCCGCAGGCAGTGCCGGCCGCTGGGAGGGGCATCGCCGCTGGCGGTGTTCGAGGCGGTCGAGTCGGCGGCCCTGCTGCCGCTGCCGGACAAGCCGTTCGTGCTGGCCCGCTGGTCGACCGCGACCGTGGGCCCGGACATCCACATCAAGGTCGGCCGCACCCTCTACTCGGTGCCCTGGAAGCTGATCGGCCGCAAGGTCGATGTCCGCTCGACCACGACCATGGTCCAGGTCTTCCACGACGGCGACCTCGTCAAGACCCACGCCGCCCTTGACCAGGGAAAACGCACCGATTCGGGCGACTACCCGCCGGAGAAGATCGCGTTTCAGATGAAGACGCCGATGTGGTGCCGCAGCCAGGCGTCTGAGGTCGGCGACGCCTGCCGCGAGGTGATCGACCTGCTGCTGGAGGTCAACGCGCTCTACCGGCTCCGCGCGGCCCAGGGGATCCTCGGCCTGCGGAAGAAGTACGGCGACCAGCGCCTGGAGGCCGCCTGCACCAAGGCGATCACGGTCGGCGACCCGTCCTACCGCACCATCAAGGGCATCCTGATCGCCGGGACCGAGACCGACCCCGAGCCGGAGACCGGCGACGCCGGGGCCGCGGCCTTCCTCCACGGCCCCGAGGGCCTGTTCGCCGCGAGCATCCCCTCCCAGATCTCTGACGAACTCCACGACGACCCCGGTCACGATGACGCCGGCGATGCCGAGGAGGCCGCCCGATGAGCGTGCTGGACACCGCCCTGCGCGAGTCGCTCAAGACGCTTCGGCTGTCGGGGATGCTTGAGACCCTGGACGCCCGGCTGGCCCAGGCCCACGGCGGCGAGCTCGGACACCTGGACTTCCTTCAGGTCCTCTGCCAGGACGAGATCACCCGCCGCGAGACCGTGGCCTTCCAACGACGGCTCCAACGCGCGAAGTTCGAGCAGCAGGTGACCCTGGAGGAGTTCGACTTCACCGCCTCCTCCAAGCTGCCCGCGGCCCAGATCCGGGACCTGGCCGCACTGCGCTGGCTCCACGCCGGAGAGTCGGTGATCTTGTTCGGGCCCGTCGGCGTCGGCAAAACACACGTCGCCCAGGCCCTCGGCCATCTCTCCGTCCGGCAGGGCGCGAACGTCCGGTTCGCCAAGACCAGCCGGATCCTGGCCGAGCTGGCCGGCGGCCACGCGGACCGCACCTGGGACAAGCGCATGCGCGAGCTCATCCGCCCCGACGTCCTGATCCTCGACGACTTCGCCATGCGCCAACTGACTGCGGCCCAGGCCGACGACCTCTACGAACTCGTCTCCGAGCGGCAGGGACGCTCCCTGATCATCACCAGCAACCGGGCACCCAGCGACTGGTATCCCCTCTTCCCCAACCCCGTCGTCGCCGAGTCCCTGCTCGACCGCCTGATCAACACCAGCCACCAAGTCATCATGAACGGCCCCAGCTACCGCCCGAACAAGCGCCCAAGGAACCCCGCCGACAAGCCCGATAAGCCCTCAGCCAACTGATCAAGGCACCACCCCAGGGGTTGGGGAATTACGTGACCACAACCCCTGGGGAATTACGTGATCGTCCACAGCGTTTCAAGTAGCGGCCCACCCCATCTGCACGCCACCCAAACAACCTGCACAACGCCAGGCCAAAGACCTGCAAGACCTCACCAAGCCACGCTCAGCAGCACCAAAAACGGCCCACTACAACTGAGAAACCCCCAGCTCAGAACACGCACACTGCGCACAAAAGACGACCCACGACACCCGGCCCTGTTTCCAGGCCGTGATCATCGGCTCGATCAACGCCCACTGCCCATCCGACAAATCGCTGAGATACGGCTCTCTCATCACGCCCCGCATCTCAACATGGACATGCCCATCGAGCAGCCCGGACCGCGATCAGTACCACGATCGAGCGATCACGAACGAAGAGAACTCGGACTTAACGACCACTCAGAAGCCGTGGTCGCGGCCCTGGTAGGCGAACGCGGCGATCAGGTCGGGGCTGGCGTACTGCGTGACGGTGGGGAAGGAGAGGTCGAGGTCAGGCACGGGCGGGGTCCTTCCGGTGGGAGGGCTGGCTGATGAGCCGGTGGAAGGTGGGCAGGTCCACGCCGCCGCCGGAGATCACCACGCCGATCGTCCCCGACTCGTGGGGGACGTGGCCGCCAAGGACGGCGGCCAGGACGCAGGCGCCGGTCGGTTCGGCCACGACCTTCAGGTGCCGGAAGGCGAACGCCATGGCGGCGGTGATGTCCTGGTCCGTCAGGGTCACGACGGCGTCCAGGAGCAGGGAGTTGACGGCCCAGGTCAGCGGGGAGGGGCTGGTGTGGCCGAGGCCGTCGGCGATGGTGGCGGGCGCCTCGGGCAGGGCGATGCGCCAGTTGCAGCGCATCGACAGCAGGGTGTCGGCGCCGTCCTCGGGTTCCACGCCGATGACCTTGATGCCGGGGTTCAGGTGCTTGGCGATGGTGGCGGATCCAGCGGCCAGTTCGCCGCCGACTACGGGGACAACGAGGGTCTCGATCTCGGGGTGCTCGGTGAGGAGTTCCAGGGCGGCGGTCCCGGCCCCGGCCATCACGTGGCGGGACCCCGCCGAGGGGACGACGGCCAGGCCGTCGCGGGTGGCGATCTCGGCGACCAGGGCATCACGGTCCTCCGTCCCGCGTCCCGTCGTGAGGACCGATCAAGGACGGGGCGGGGAGATCGCCTTCTAGCGTCGACCGGTATGACACGGATCTTCGTCGGCCGGAGGGAAAGCGATGGGTAGGACACTCGCGGAGAAGGTCTGGGACGACCATGTCGTCCGGCGCGCCGAGGGCGAGCCCGACCTCCTCTTCATCGATCTGCACCTGCTGCACGAGGTGACCAGCCCGCAGGCCTTCGAGGGGCTGCGCCAGGCCGGCCGCAAGGTCCGGCGCCTCGACCTCACCATCGCGACCGAGGACCACAACACCCCCACCCTCGACATCGACAAGCCGATCGCGGACCCGGTCTCCCGGGCGCAGCTGGAGACGCTGCGCAGGAACTGTGCCGAGTTCGGTGTGCGCCTGCATCCGCTGGGCGACGTCGAGCAGGGCGTGGTCCACGTCGTGGGGCCGCAGCTGGGGTTGACCCAGCCGGGCATGACGGTGGTCTGCGGTGACTCGCACACCTCCACGCACGGTGCCTTCGGTGCGCTGGCCTTCGGTATCGGCACGAGTCAGGTCGAGCACGTGCTGGCCACCCAGACCCTGCCGCTGGCCCGTCCGAAGACCATGGCGATCACGGTCACCGGCGAGCTGGCCGACGGGGTCACCGCGAAGGACCTGATCCTGGCGATCATCGCGAGGATCGGCACCGGCGGTGGCCAGGGCTACATCCTGGAGTACCGCGGCGAGGCCGTCGAGAAGCTCTCGATGGAAGCCCGCATGACCATCTGCAACATGTCGATCGAGGCCGGCGCCCGGGCGGGCATGATCGCCCCCGATCAGACCACCTTCGACTACCTCCGGGGCCGCGACCACGCCCCGGTGGGCGAGGACTGGGACGCGGCCGTCGCGTACTGGAAGACCCTGCGCACCGACGAGGACGCGGTCTTCGACGCCGAGGTCGTCATCGACGGCTCCGCGCTGTCCCCGTTCGTCACCTGGGGCACCAACCCGGGCCAGGGCGCGCCGCTGTCGGCCAGCGTCCCCGACCCGGCTTCGTACGAGGACGCTTCGGAGCGCCTCGCCGCCGAAAAGGCCCTGGAGTACATGGGGTTGACCGCCGGGCAGCCGCTGCGCGACATCACGGTCGACACCGTCTTCGTAGGTTCCTGCACCAACGGCCGCATCGAGGACCTGCGCGCCGTGGCCGGGATCATCGAGGGCCGCAAAGTCGCCGACGGGGTACGGATGCTCGTCGTTCCGGGGTCGGTCCGCGTGGCCCTCCAGGCCGTGGAAGAGGGTCTGGACAAGGTCTTCAAGGAGGCCGGGGCCGAGTGGCGGCACGCGGGCTGTTCGATGTGCCTGGGCATGAACCCCGACCAACTGGCGCCCGGTGAACGCTCCGCGTCCACCTCCAACCGCAACTTCGAGGGCCGGCAGGGCAAGGGCGGGCGTACCCACCTGGTGTCCCCGCAGGTGGCCGCCGCCACAGCGGTGCTGGGCCATCTGGCCTCGCCCGCCGACCTGTCCGCCGCCGACGCGACCGCCGGAGTCTGAACCATGGAAGCCTTCACCGTCCACACCGGCCGGGCCGTCCCGCTGCGCCGCAGCAACGTCGACACCGACCAGATCATCCCGGCCCACTGGCTCAAGAAGATCACCCGCGACGGCTTCGAGGACGGGCTCTTCGAGGCCTGGCGCAAGGACCCGGAGTTCGTCACGAACCGTCCGGAGCGCGCCGGTGCGACCGTGCTCGTCGCCGGCCCCGACTTCGGCACCGGATCCTCGCGCGAGCACGCCGTCTGGGCCCTGCAGAACTTCGGCTTCAAGGCGGTCATCTCCTCCCGCTTCGCCGACATCTTCCGCGGGAACTCGCTGAAGAACGGCCTGCTGACCGTGGTCCTGCCGCAGGAGACCGTCGAGCGTCTGTGGAAGCTGACCGAGGCCGACCCCACCGCCGAGATCACCGTCGACCTCGTCGACCGCCAGGTGCGCGCCGAAGGCGTCGTGGCCGAGTTCGAACTCGACGACAACGCCCGCTGGCGCCTCCTCGAAGGCCTCGACGACATCTCGCTCACCCTTCAGAACGAAGCGGACATCGCCACCTACGAAAGCACCCGCCCCGCCTTCAAACCGAGCACCGAGCAGTTGGGGCCTTCCGTGCTGAACCTCGCAGTGATCCCCGGTGATGGCATCGGCCAGGAAGTCGTGGCTCAGGGACTCAAGGTCCTTACCGCGGTCCTGCCCCAGGATGTGAAGCTGGAGACCAAGCAATACGATCTCGGCGCCCAGCGCTGGCACCGCACCGGCGAGACCCTCCCGGACGCGGAACTCGAAGCCCTGGCGCGCCACGACGCGATCCTGCTGGGCGCCATCGGCGACCCCTCGGTCCCGTCCGGCGTGCTGGAGCGCGGCCTGCTGCTGAAGCTGCGCTTCGCGTTCGACCACTTCATCAACCTGCGGCCGTCGAAGCTGTTCCCCAACACCGCCACCCCCCTGGCGGGCCGCCCGGACATCGACTTCGTCGTCGTCCGCGAGGGCACCGAGGGTCCGTACACCGGCAACGGCGGCAGCCTGCGCACCGGCACCCCCGCCGAGGTGGCCACCGAGGTCAGCGTCAACACCGCGTACGGTGTCGAGCGCGTCGTCCGCGACGCCTACGAGCGGGCCAATGCCCGCCCCCGCAAGAAGCTGACGCTCGTTCACAAGAACAACGTCCTCGTGTACGCGGGCCACCTGTGGAAGAACATCTTCGACAAGGTCGGCCGGGAGTACCCCGAGGTCACCACCGACTACCTGCACGTGGACGCCGCGACGATCTTCTTCGTCACGCAGCCGGAGCGCTTCGACGTCATCGTCACGGACAACCTCTTCGGTGACATCCTCACCGACCTGGCCGCGGCCGTCACGGGCGGAATCGGCCTGGCCGCCTCCGGGAACATCAATCCGACCGGCGCCTTCCCGTCCATGTTCGAGCCCGTCCACGGCTCGGCCCCGGACATCGCCGGCACCGGGAAGGCGGACCCGACCGCGACGATCCTCTCGGTCGCCCTCCTGCTGCGCCACCTCGGCTACGAGGACGAGGCCGTCCGCATCGAGGACGCGGTCTCCGCCGACCTCACCGAACGAGACGGAACCTTCCGCTCCACCGACGCGATCGGCGACGCCCTCGCCGCGCGCGCAGCCGGCTGACACCCCGGTACCAGCGCTGCCGCCCGATTCCCCGCACAGGAGAAACGGGCGGCGTGCACTTTTCCCTTCCGGCAGGGCAGGGAATTCCGATTGCCTTCCATCGACCCCCTTGATCGGGACCGTCAATTCGGACAGGATGAAAATCATGACGAGTAAGCCAGTGAACATCAAGGCAACGCTTGATTCGTTCAGCGACCTGTGGAGTCCGCGTATCGTCGCCCAATTCAACGACTACGACGTACGCGTGGCGAAATTTCATGGCGAATATATCTGGCACGCACACCACGACACGGACGAATTGTTCATCGTGATGTCCGGCCGGCTGGTCATCCATCTGCGCGAGGCGGATGCCGAGCGGTCCGTCACCCTCGATCAGGGCGACACGTACGTGGTCCCGCTGGGCACCGAGCACAAACCGGTGGCCGACGAGGAGGCGCACATCCTCATGGTCGAGCCCACCGGGACGCTCACCGTCGGGGACACCCACGAAGAGGTCCCCGACTATGTCGACGCCACGACCGGGCACCGCGTGATCTGATTTCCGTACGTGAAAACTTGCGGGGCCCGCCCCTTTGGGGGGCGGGTCCCGCGGCACGTCTTCCATCGGGGCTATCGCCGGGAATCCGCGGCCGTCAGTTCGGCGGAGACGAGGCGGACGATATCCGTCTCGCATTCCCGGAGATAGTGGTGTCCGCCTGGGAATGTCTCCACCCGGGTGGGTGCTGTGGTGGCCTCGGACCAGGACCGGAGTTCCTCGACCGAGCAGGTGTGGTCGTCCGCCCCGCCGAGCACCGTGATAGGCGCGCTCAGCGGAGTGAGGGCCTCCGGCCGGTAGCGGTCTAGGAGGGCGAGGTCCGCACGCAGCGGCGGGAGGATGATCGGCAGCAGGCCCGCGTGGTCGTAGACCGCGGCGTCGGGCCCGCCCAGGCTCCGCATCGCGGCGACGAGTTCCGCGTCGTCGAGGCGGTGCCGGTGCTCGCCGTCGATCCGGTGCGGGGCCGGCCTCGCGGAGACGAACACGTGGCTCATGACGAAGCCGTCCGTGTCCTCCAGGCGGCGGGCGACCTCGTAGGACAGGCCGGTGCCCATGCTGTGGCCGAAGAGGTGGACCGGAACGTCTAGGAGCGGGCGCAGTGCCTCGGCCAGCCGGTCGGCCATCTGCCCCATCTCCTCGATGGGCTGTTCGGCGATCCGGTCCTGCCGGCCCGGGTACTGGACGGCGATCAGCTCGGTTCCGCCGGGGAGCAGTGCGGCCCATGAGGCGAAGGAGCCCGCGGTGCCGCCGGCATGGGGCAGGCAGACGAGCCGGCTGCGCACCGGGCCATCGACGGGGTGCCGGCGCAGCCAGCGGCCGGAGCCGCTCACCGAGCGCTCCGCGCGTCGCGCAGTTCCAGGAGAGTCTCGGCGAGCCGGTTGATGCCCTCGGCGATGTCCCACTCGTCGGGGCTGAGGCTGAGGCGGATGCAGCTGCGGCCGTGGGTGCGCAGGAAGGGCGTGTCGAGGGGCTGTACGAAGAAGTGGCGGCCGGGGACCACGAACATCTTCTTGCGCTTGAGCAGTTCGTACACTTCGAGGTCGTCGAACCAGTCGTGGTCGAAGGACAGCCAGCAGAACATGCCCCCGTCGCTGGTGTGCAGGCGCCAGTTCAGGTCGTCGGGGAGGGCCTCCGCGAGGAGGGTTTCCGCCATGGTCCGTTTGGCCCTGTAGTACGGCTTGATGTGCTGGGTGGTCAGCACGTCGATGCGGCGCGTGGCGAGCATCTCCTCGGCGACCGTCTGGAAGAGCTGCGGGGTGTGCAGTGCCGAGTTGGCGATGAAGGACACCATCGGGTCGATGAGCTCGGCGGGGCCGATCGCGAATGCTATGCGCTCGCCGGGGAGTCCGGCTTTGGACAGCGTGAAGAGGTTGATCACCTGGGGGTGGAGTACGGGTGCGACGCGGGTCTGCACCACGCCGGGGAATGGTTCTCCGTACGCGTGGTCGATGACCAGCGGGGCGTCGTGCTGTTCGGCGATGGAGATGAGGAACTTGAGTTCGGCTGTCTCGATGCTGCTGCCGGTGGGGTTGGCCGGGTTGGACAGCAGCATGAGGCCGATGTCGCGCTGCCGGGCGAGGGCGTCAAGGTTGACGGCGTACCGGAAGGCGTGTCTGCCTTCTTCTACGATCAGGGGCTCGATGCCGATGATCCCGCCGGGGTCGAGGCCGAGTCCCTGGTAGCCGGTGTAGTCGGGAAGCCGCGGTAGGACCAGGGGACGAACGGGGCCGTCCGAGGACGGGCCGGTGAAGAGCGTGGTCGCGACGAAGGACAGCATCTGGCTGCCGGGGCCGACGACGACGTTCTCCGGGCCGATGGACCACCCGTAGGTGAGGTTGAAGTAGTCGACGACGGCGTCGACCAGTCCGGTGGTTCCCCGGGAGGGTCCGTAGCTGGTGCTGGCCTCCACGAACCGTTCCTCGACCGCCGCGCGGGTCATCTCCTGCCAGGCCGCGACGACTTTGGGGATGTGGGAGGGGTTGCCGGGACTGAGGTTCAGCCATGCGCCGTCGTCTGCGTCCTGACCGGCTGCAGCGATGTCCTCCATGATGCTGCGGATGCCCGACAGCCGGTACATTTGCCGGCCCCGACTCGATAGCTGCACTGGGTGCTCTTCCTTGTGGTGGATGGGATGCACGACTGCCGGGGACCGGGCCCTGGGGGCCGGCCCCCGGCGGACGGGTGCGTGGTGCGGGAATGGACTGCGGCGATCGGCCGTCAGGCGGCCGAGCGGGCGGCCTCGATGTGCTCGGAGATTTGCTGGACCGTGGACTTGCGGAACAGCTGGTCCATCGGGATCTCGATGCCGAGCTCGGTGAGGATCGCGACCTGGATCTGGGTCATGATCAGCGAGTGGCCGCCCAGGTCGAAGAAGTCGTCGGTGTCGGAGAATTCTGCCAGCTTGAGCTCGCGGCTCCAGATGGCGTGGATCTGCTCGGCGATCATGGCGGGGTCCTTTCGGGACTCGTTCGTCGGGAAGGGCGGGGTCAGCTCTGGGTCCAGCCGAACGGCGTCCCGTGGTTGTTCTCGGTGCGGATGCGGTTGTGGTCGTAGCGGTTCTCGCCCGCCACGAGGACGCTGCCGTAGTCGGCGAGGTCGAACGTGGCGCCGTGGGCGCTGAAGGAGTCCTGGCCGGGGTAGACGCGGACGTGGGTGGGTACGTAGCGGCTGGCGATCGCGAAGCGAGTCTCGCGCTCGGTCAGGTTCGGGGTGGAGCCGTGCACGCAGGAGGCCGTGAAGATGACCGCCTCGCCGGGCTGCATCTCCATCTCGACGACATCCTCGGAGCGGGGCTCCCACTTCGGGTCGATCTTGAAGTCGGCGAAGTCATAGCCGAAGAAGCCGGTGTTGGCGTGGGCCACGTCGTAGTCGGCGCCGCGGCCGGCCTCGGTCGCCTTGTGCTCGTCGAAGATCCACTCGCGCTGCGAGCCCTTGACGAACTTCATGCACGCCCGGTCCCGGGTGGCCGGGGTGAAGGTCGTCCAGACGGTGATGTCGATGAAGGCGTTCCACTCCGACTCGGTCGGCAGGAGCTGCGGCTTGCCGTTGGCGTAGCTGTAGTCGCGGACCTGGTGCCACTCGGTCGCCTTGGCTCCCGGGAACTTGGGGAACCACTCGGTGCGCCAGTTCAGGACGTCGGGGCCAAGGATCGCCGTGAGGTACTTGATGATTGTCGGGTGGGTGACGTGCCGGCTGAGCTCAGGGATGTCGAAGTGCCGGTCGTAGTTGACGCTGTTCTGGTAGAGCGCCTTCGAGGAGTCCTGGTTGTTGATCCGGATCTCCCGGATCAGGGCCGCGGCCTCCTCGGGCTCGTACAGCTTGATCGGGCCGGTGAAGCCGTCGATGCCGAACTGCTTGATGTCGGCCTTGATGTCATCGGGGATGACCGCGTTGTTCGCGATCTGCGCGGCGGGAGTGGGGCGCTGCTGGTCGATCTCGGTGGTCATGGTGATGTCGTTCCTCTGCTCTGCGTGTGTGGTGTGCGGAAGGACAGGAGTGCTGGTCAGGGACGCGCCAGGGTCGCGAGGGCCCGGCGGTCGGTCTTGCCGTTGGGGTTCAGGGGGAAGGCGTCGAGGACCGTGAACACCTGCGGGACCATGTTTCGCGGCAGGGTCCGCAGCAGGTCCTGGGACAGGGCTCGCGGTTCGAGCACGGCGCCGGCGACCGGCACCACGAAGCCGACGAGACCCAGTTCGCCTCTGCCGTCGGGCAGGGCTAGGACGACCGCGTCCTGGACGAGGCCGTGGCCCCGGACACCGTGCTCCACGTCGCCGAGGTCCATGCGCATGCCGCGGATCTTGACCTGGGCGTCGGACCGGCCGACGATCACCAGTTCCCCGTCCGGGGTGAGGTAGCCGCGGTCGCCGGTCCGGTAGATCCGCAGGGGACCGCCGGGGGTCTCGATCGAGGTGAAGCGGGCGGAGTCGGCGGGCGAGGCGCCCAGGTATCCGGCGCTGACGCTGCGGCCGGAGATGCAGATCTCCCCGGTCTCGCCGTCCTGTACCTCTGCCAGGTCCTCGTCCAGCAGGTGGATCTCCGTGTTGTACACGGGCTCACCGACCGGGGTTGCCGTGCCCTTGTAGCGCGGGTAATCGGCCAGGAGGTGCGAGGTGGCGACGTCGGTGCACTCGGCCACGCCGTACTGGTGCAGGAGGGCACAGGTGTTGTCTGGCTGGGTGGCCCACTCCTCGATACGGGCCACATTGAGTGGCTCGCCGCCGATGAACACGTGGCCGACCTTGGTGAGCGCGTCCCCGCCGAGCGCCCGCTCGTAGTCGATGAGGACGTACAGGGTGCTGGGCGCGCAGTGCAGCTGGCGCACGCCGTGGGCGGCGATGAGCCGGTAGGCCATGCCGGTGTCGAAGACCCGGCTGGGCAGCAGGTGCAGGGCCGCGCCGCAGAACAGCGGTGCCATCAGGCCACGCTGGCTGATGTCGAAGCCGAAGGAGCTGACGGTCAGGCCGCTGGAGTGCGAGCCCAGTCCGTACGCGACGCGCAGCCATTCGAGCAGGTTGTACCAGCCGTCGTGGCGGACCGCGGTGGCCTTGGGCCTGCCGGTCGACCCGGACGTGAACACCACGTAGCACAGGTCGTCGGAGGCAAGGTCCACCACCGGGTCGGTGGTCGGCTGGAGGACGAGTTCCGTACGCAGTTCGTCGATGGCGAGCAGTTCGCCCGGGGCATCGGCGATGAGCTCGCGGGTCTCCGCGGAGGCCACGTTGAACTTGAGGACGTCGAGCTGGGAGACCATCAGGCGCAGGCGTTCCGCCGGGTAGGTCGGGTCCAGCGGCACGTAGGCGGCCCCCGCCTTGAGGATGCCGAGGATGGCGGTGAGCAGGTCGGGGGTCCGGTCGAGGCAGACGCCGACGACCGAGCCGCGGCCGGCTCCGAGGCCGATGAGGTGGTGGGCGAACCGGTTGGCCCGCTCGTTCAGCTCGGCGTACGTGACGCGCTCGTCGCCGCAGGTCAGTGCCGTCTGGTCGGGGGCGCGGCGAACGTGGGCCTCGAAGACGCGGTGGACGAGGAGATCATCCGGCAGGGGCAGCTGTCGGCCCTTGAGGGACATCGGAAGGGTTCCCTTCGAGGTACGGGGTAGGAAGACGCTCAGGCGAGGGCTGAGACGGGCGCGCCGAGCAGGAGGCTCTTGTCGCTGGCGAGCAGATAGCTGTAGAAGGGGTTCCCGGGGTGGAACCCGCGGGCCACGAGCTCGCTCACGCCGATCCGGCGGGTCCGTACCGGTCCCGTCGACCGGGCGCCGGCGACGGGTATGAACCCCAGCTCGGCCAGGCGTGACGCGGCCCGGCCTGTGGCCACTTCGGCCACGACCTCACCGACGTCGTGCGACACGGCCCACTGCAGACAGCCCTTGACGAGTCCGCCGACCGCCCCGAAGGGCAGTTCGGGCAGGGCCCGGTCCGCGTATCCGGGCCGGACGAAGGGCCGTCGGACCTGGACGAGGCGACGGCTGCGGCGCAGGACGCCGTCGAGGTCCGGCCACTCGCAGAGCGGCAGTCCAAGCGGCGAGTAGGCGACGAGCTCGGCGCCAGCCACCAGCTCGCCCTCGACGAGGACCAGCATGTGGGAGGTGTGGAACCGGTGGGGATCCGATGCCTCGGTCGCAGCGGTGGCGATGCCGAACAGGTCTGTTGCGGTCTGCTCCCGCAGCGCCTCGATCGCGAGGAGGTCGAGTTCGCTGTGGGCGGTGTAGACGAAGCAGTCGCGGCCGGGGTCCTCGTCGCTCTCGTTGAAGGTGAAGTCCATCTCTCGGCTCGCGCGGGTGGAGGGGTGGGCGGGGAGGGAGGGTTCGCGGCCGGGACGGCCCTGTTCAGGCACGGGCCCGGTTCACGGCCGAGGTGACGGCGGCCAGCCGTGCCGTGTCCTCGTCGCCGGCCAGGGCGGCTCCGTACCAGGTGGCGCCGGCGAGGGCGAGCCGTGCGTAGGCGGCGTAGCGGGTACCGAGGCTGTCGCTGACCGGGTGGGCCGTGATCTCGGTCAGGGCTGCGTCGATGCCGTGTGCGGCGAGGGCGGCAGTGTAGGCGGCTGCGATGTCGGGGCCCGTGCCGGTGATCCGGGTCTGCAGGCCCGAGGCGTCCACGACGAGGGCGTCGACAACGGTGGCCGCTGCCTCCCTGGTCGCCTCGAACTCCTTGAGCACCAGGGCCGGGGTGTCCGTGTCGAGGTACATGCGGGAGAAGACGGCGTGCAGTTGCCGGGAGGTGAGCTCGATGCCGTCGCCGTCGGCGACCGCCTGCACCTCCTTCGCCAGCTCCACGCGCATCCCGCGCGGCAGGTCGAGGCCGTAGACGCTCTTGAGTACGTGGGCGACGCCGCCCTTGCCGGACTGGCTGTTGACGCGGACGACGGACTCGTAGGTGCGGCCGACGTCCTTGGGGTCGATGGGCAGGTACGGGACGTCCCACGGGATCTGCTCGGTGGTGGTCCCGGCTTCCGCGGCCTGCCGTTCGATGTCGGCGAGGCCCTTGGCGATGGCGTCCTGGTGGGTTCCCGAGAAAGCGGTGTAGACGAGGTCGCCGACATAGGGATGGCGGGCGCCGATGGGCATCTGGTTGGCGAACTCGACCGTGGAGCGGATCTGGTCGATGTCGGAGAAGTCGAGCTGGGGGTCGACGCCCTGGCTGAACAGGTTCAGGCCGAGGGTGGCCAGGCAAACGTTGCCGGTGCGCTCGCCGTTCCCGAAGAGGGTGCCCTCGATGCGGTCGGCACCGGCGAGGACCGCGAGCTCCGCGGCGGCCACGGCCGTGCCGCGGTCGTTGTGCGGGTGCACGGACAGGACGACGGCGTCGCGCCGCTCGAGGTTGCGATGCATCCACTCGACCTGGTCGGCGAAGACGTGCGGCGAGTCGGTCTCCACGGTGGTCGGCAGGTTGAGGGTGACCGGCCGGTCGGGGCTCGCGTCCCAGAGAGAGATGATGGAATTCGAGACCTCGAGTACGAACTCCGGCTCGGTGACGTTGAACGTTTCCGGAGAGTATTCGAAGCGCAGTCGTGTTCCCTTGGCGGCGTCCGCGTGGCGGGCTATCCGCTCGGCCGAACGGAGCGCCATCTGCTGGACCTCGTCGGCGGTCATCCCGAATACGACGTCCCGCCACAGGCAGGCGGTCGCATTGCACAGGTGCACCATGGCCCGGTCGGCGCCCTCGATGGCTTCGAAGGTCCGGTCGATCAGCTCGGGCCGGGCCGGGGTGAAGACCGAGATCGTGACGTCGTCGGGGATCCGGTCCTGCTTTATCAGTGTACGGAGAAAGGAGAAGTCGGCCTCGCTGGCGGATGGGTATCCGACCTCGATGTCCTTGAATCCCATGCGGACGAGCAGGTCGAACATCCGGGTCTTGCGCTCGATGTCCATGGGGCTGCTCAGCGCCTGGTTTCCGTCCCGCAGGTCGACCGAAGCCCACAGGGGGGCCTTGACCAGGGTGTTCGACGGCCAGGTCCGGTCGGTGAGCTCCTGTGGCAGCCGGGGTGCGGTCCGGTTGTAGCGCTGGAACGGCATGGCGGATCCGCGTTGCGCGTTCCACCAGGGCTGGTCGGTGCGGTGAGGACCGGCAGGAGTCCTGATTCCCGGAGCGGTGAGGGGCGACGGGGGTGCCTCGGTCATTCTATGCCTCCCTTTGACGTCGGTAAGATGCGGCCGGCAACGAGCGGAAAGGACCTCTCGACCGGTTCTTGATTCAAAATGTAGGAGGGGGTGTCCTCATCCCATCCCCGGCCGGTCCTCGGGACGGCCTCAGGAGCTCTTTCGGGCCGATTCCGCGAGCGGTTCGGTGCCGGACACGGGGAATTCGGCGAAAATCTCCGGGGAGGTCATCTCCGGTGCAGCCGCCTCCAGTGGCGTGCCGGTCTCCGCGCGGTCCTTTTCCTGTCCGCGCACACCGAACAGGTTGAGTAGCGGCCCGGTCATGGCGGTCGTGACGACGGCCATGACGACCATCATGGAATAGAAGCCCTCGTTGATCAGGCCCATGTCGAGGGCCACGGCCACGATGACGATCTCGGTCAGGCCGCGGGTGTTCATGAGGACCGCGGCCGGCAGGGCGGCGGCGTGCGGGAGTCCTGCCAGCCGGGCACCGGCATAGGTGCCGCCCGCCTTGGACACGATGGCCACGCCGATCACGGCGAGGAGGGTGAGCACGGCGGAGACGGAGAACGCGGACAGGTCCACCTTGGTCCCGACGATCACGAAGTAGAGGGGAAGCAGGATGTGCCCGACCTGGCTCATCTGCCGCATGATCTGCTTACGCAGCCCGCCCAGTTCGCCGCGGGGCATGACCGCGCCGAAGGCAAAGGCGCCGAAGACGAAGTGGATGCCGATCCACTCGGTCGCGGCGCAGGAGAGCATCAGTGCGACGACGAGGACGGGCACGACCCGTTCGGCAGGCGTGCCGCGGTCGGCGGCCCGCTGGGCCATCACGCGCAGCAGCGGCTTCACGACGGCGATCAGGACGAGGAGGTAAACGGGCACCAGGGCCATGCGCCACTGCCCGGAGGTCCCGGCGTAGCCGACCACACCCGCGAGGCAGATCCAGGCAATGAGGTCGCCGACCGCAGCGGCAGCGAGGGTGAGCGCGCCGACGGGGTGCCGGGCCAGGTCTCGGTCGGAGAGGATCCGGGCGAGGACCGGGAAGGCCGTTACGGACATGGCCACGCCGACGAAGAGCACGAACGCGCCCTTGCTGTCGGGGGCGTACGCGTCGGCGAGCGGCACGGCGAGTGCGGCGCCGGCGACGAGGGGCACGACGACGGATCCGGCGGCGACTCCGAGGGTGGCCTTGCGGCGGTTGCGGCCGAATCCGCCCTCGATCTCGTAGCCGACGATGAACATGAACGTGGCCAGGCCCACGTTGGCGAGGGCGCCGAGCAGAGGTTGCACGACTGCGGGCAGAATCGTTTCTGCTCCTGCGGCGGCGATGATCATCGGGCTGGCGAGCAGCCCGGCGCAGATCTCGCCGACGACGGCTGGCTGGCCGACCCGCTGGGCGAGCGCGCCGAGCACCCGGGCGGCTCCGAGGGCCAGGGCGAAGGCGAGGAAGAAATCGACGAGTAGGTGTCCGGTCATGGGACGACTCCGAGGAAGGTGGTCGTACGGGGGACGGAGAAGGGTGCTGATCAGGCGGCCAGGAGCCGCGCCCCGCAGTCCGCAGCGGAGCCTGCGGCAGCCGCAGGTGCGGCATCGGCCGTCGGCCGTGCGGTGCTGAAGGCCGGCGGTGCCGGAGCGGCTCGCTTCTCGCCGTCCTCGTCGGGGTCGCGCAGCTGGGCGCAGTACGTCTTCACCAGCGGGTGCATGCAGTACCGGCCGGGCTCGGGGTGGGACAACAAGTGCTCGTCGACCAGGTCTTCGAGCATGTGCTCAGCGACGTACACGGGAAGTCCAGCCAGGACGGAGGCCGTGGCCACGTCGGTGTGGTGGTCCCCGGCGACCCCGAGGAGGCGCATCAGCCGCTGCTGGCCTGCGTTGAGCCGGTGGTACGAGTCGTCGAAGCGGTCGGCGACACCGCCCTGTTCGGTCCGCAGGTCGGAGAGCCGGCAGACGGGATCGGCCAGCCGTGCGGCCAGATGGGACAGCTGCCACGACGGCCGACGGCGCAGCCGTGCGGCTGCGGCGGAGATCGCCAGGGGCAGGTGGCCGCAGAGTTCGAGGACTGGCGCGGCCTCGTGCTGATCGGGCCGGACATGGCGCTTGCCGAGGACCCTGCAGAACAGCTCGTGGCTGTCGGCCGGGGTGAGTACGTCGAGGGAGAGGACCTGGGTCGCGGACCACGTGGTCATGGTCAGCCGGCGCCTGCTGGAGACCAGCGTCAGCCCCGCGTCCCCGGCGGGGAGCAGGGGGCGTATCTGCTCGGCGCAGGTGGCGTTGTCGAGGACCACGAGCAGGCGCCGGCCTTCGGTGCGCGCCCGCCAGGCCGCGCCCAGCTCCTCGTCTGTGTCGGGGAGTTCGCGCTCGGCCATCCCGGACAAGGTCAGGAGCCTGCGGAGCGCCTCGCGGTGGTCGAGCGGGTCGGGGTACGGGCCGTGAGCACGCAGGTCCAGGAAGTACCGGCCGTCCGGGTAGTCGCCCGCGATGCGGTGGGCGACGTGCAGGAGCAGGGCGGTCTTGCCGACCCCGGCCATTCCGTCGACGGCGAGAACGCGCCGCGGTCCGGGCTGGCCCGCTTCGCCGAGGAGGGTCCCGACTTCTGCCTCGCGTCCCACAAAGTGGACGATGTCCGGCGGCAGACTGTCGGGTAAGGGCGGAGCAGGGGGCCGGCCGGGGCTCGCCGCGGTGACCGGATCCGTTCGGGGGGCGGTGTCCTGTGAGCCCTCCGGCAGGGGGGTGAGCCGTGCTACGACCGGCTGCGGGGCTGAGATCCGAGCGCCGCGGTGCGGGGAGGCGCTGTCCGGCGGGGTGTCGGTGTCCTCGCGCAGCATCAGCTGGTGGATCTCCATCAGCTCGGGGCCGGGACTGAGGCCGAGCTGATCCACGAGGCGGCGGCGCGCCTGTTCGTACACGGCGAAGGCGCGGGCCCGGGAACCGGACCGGTACAGGGCGAGGACGTACTGGGCGACCATGCGCTCGCGCAGCGGGTACTCGGCAACCCACGCGGCGAGCTCGCTGATGAGGCTGGTGTGCCGGTCGCGGGCGAGTTCGAGGTCGATGCATTCCTCGACCACCGACAGCCGCACTTCATTCACGCCCGCGACCTGGGCCTGAAGTGCGTCACTGTGAATCCCCGAAAGCATCGGACCGCTCCACAGGGACAACGCCGCGCGAAACTCGACGATGGCGTCCGCCGGGCGTTGCTCGCCCAGATGAGTGCGGGCGCGGGCCACGTGCTGGTCGAACTGGTGGAGATCCAGCCTGGCCGGGAGTATGTCGAGTCTGTAGCCGTCCGCGACCGCGATGATGGCCGCGCCCGAGGGAGCGATGACCGTGCGCAGGTCGGAGACGGCATTGCGGATCTGTTTCTCGGCGGTGCTGGGCGGTGTAGGGCCCCAGACCGCGTCGACGAGCCGGCCAATGGAGGCGCGTCGGTTCTCCGAGAGCAGCAATGAGGCGAGAACGATCTGGTGTTTCATCCCCCTGAGGGGCACCGAGCGTCCGCTGAGTGTGAGCTCCAGCGGACCCAGTACCCGAAACTCCACGTCGTGCATGAAGTTGAGACCCCGATCTTGCATTCTGAACAGTGGGCGATTGCCGTCGCCCGCGTCGTTGCATGGCGACGGGGGGAGGAATGGGAAGCCCGCCCAGGCTGGGGTGAAGCCTGGGACGGGACGCGGGATGCATCACCATCCCCCCGATGGTGACGCGTTGCCGCTGGGTGGCCTGAAAGCACCTGTATGCAGGTGTCAGTTGCCTATCGGCTCGGTCGCCCGGACCTGTTGGCCCGGCGCCCCGGAGCCCACGGGGCCGGTCGGCGTCTCCGCCGGCGGTCGCCGGAACCTGCCTTGGGTGACGGCCAGGAGGGCGCCGGCCAGCATGACGGCGGCGCCTACGGCCTGGAGGCCGGTGAAGGACTCCCCCAGGAAGATGACGGCACAGGTCACTCCGAAGACCGGGACGGTGAACATGATCACTGTCGCCGTCGAGGGGCTGACGACGCGCAGCCCGCGGTAGTAGCAGAGGTAGGCCACGGCGGTCGGTCCGATGGCCAGGTAGACGACGTTGGCCCAGGTGTGGCCGGACAGTCTGCTCCAGTCGACCTCAGGCAGGGACGGGATGGCGAAAACCAGCAGCCCCAGGGCGCCCGTGAGCGTGCCGAAAGTCGTCGCCCGCAGCGGGTCCATTCCCACCAGGACCTTCTTCGAGGCGATGCTGTACACCGCCCACGACAAGGCTCCGAGGAGGAAGACGAGGTCGCCCGCCAACCGCGATCCCCGGGCGTCGACGCCGGCACCTCCGGCCCCGACGAAAAAGACCACCGCACCCGCGAGCCCCAGCGCGAGGCCCCCTATTCGGGGAGCCGACGCCTTTTCCCGCCCGAGGGCGAGAAGGATGGCCGTCGTGATGACGGGGCTCAGCACCGGAACAATGATGCTCCCATCGATGGAGGGGGCGAGAGAAAGCCCCCAGAAGAAGAACAGATTATACGCGAAGACTCCGATGAGACCCACTGCCGCCGCCCTGCACACTTGACGGAACGTGATCTTCGGTCCTTTTGGCTTCCGGCTCATGAAAACGAGCAGGAGAAGCAGGATGAGCGCACCGCCCCCGAATCTGAGAACCGCCGCGACTTGATGAGGCATGTTCCCGACCACCATCTTCGAACTGGCGAATGCACTGCCGAAGAAGGCCATGGTCGCGAGGAGATAGAAATGCGCGTTGACGGATTCACTCCGCGATGTCGTCTGGTTGTGCATGATGCGCCCCCGGGGTGCGTCAGGGATGCATCCTGGCACCCTTGATGATCTTGTCCACGGCATTGCGGGGTCCGTAGACGGCCATGCCCACGAGGTCCAGGTTGTCCCGGTGCACGGCGCGCACGGCGGCACGGTTGTCCCGGTCGTTGTTGGTGGTGAAGAGGTCCGAGGTGAACACCGACAGGGGAACCCCGCGGGTCACGGCACGCTGGTGGGCCGTGACGAGGGCCTCCTTGCCAGCCTCGAAGACCAGCACGGGCTGGCGGAACATGGGCAGGTACTCGGTGTCGTCGGCGTCGGAATAGGGCTCTCCGATTACCTCCGGCACCTTTCGGCCAATGCCACTGACCAGGAAGGCGGTCATGTTCAGCCGCTGCCATGTCTGAAGATCGTCCCTCAGGACGACCGCGATCTTTGTCTCGAAACGAACGGGTTCGCTGGCGTTTTCCATGGACACGATTCAACTCTTTCCCGCGCCGGGGAGTCTTGTACGATCTTTGCATGGTTGATCAACCAGAGCTCCGGGCCTGGCATCCGCCCCTCGTCGGAATCGAAGAGGTATTCCACGCCCGCATCACCGACCACGTCTACCCCATGCACACACACGAGACCTGGACGTTGCTGATCGTCGACGACGGCATGGTCCGATACAACCTGGGACGCCACGAGCACGGTGCCCTGGACCAGATAGTCACACTGCTTCCCCCGCACGTCCCACATAATGGACGCTCGGTCACCCCGGGCGGTTTTCAAAAGCGCGTGATGTACCTCGACTCGACCCAGCTGGGAGACGATCTCATCGGGCTGGCGGTCGACTCCCCCGTCCTTCAGGACCCCCTGCTGCGCCAGCGGATCCACCAGCTCCACGAGGCCCTGGAGTGCCGCGGGGACGAGCTGGAGGTCGAGAGCCGGCTGGCGCTGGTCTCCGAACGGCTGCGCGACCACCTGCGCCAGCGTGTGCAGGACCGCTCCGCGGTCAGGGAGCCCGGGATCGCGCACCGGCTGCGCGAGCTGCTCGACGCCCGGTTCGTGGAGGGGGTCAGCCTCCAGCAGGCCTCGGCTGCGCTGCACGTCCATCCGGCCCACCTGGTACGGGTGTTCAGCCGCGAGTTCGGGATGGGGGTGCACCAGTACGTGACCAGTCGGCGGGTCGACCTGGCGCGCAAGCTGCTGCTCAGCGGCATGTCACCCCGTCAGGTCGCGGTCGCCGCCGGGTTCTACGACCAGTCGCACTTCCACCGGCACTTCAAACGCGTCCTCGGCACGAGCCCGGGTCGCTACGCGGGCAGTGCGCCGGCCGTACAGGCGACCGCCCACCTGCTGTGACGCCGGGTGTCCGGCACGCCGATCCGGGCCGCCTCCTGCTCCTCCCCCACGCCCGGCTACAGCAGGACCGCGACGCCGTCGAGTTCGACGAGGGCCTGATGCTCCCAGAGGCGGACCACGCCGACCACGGCCATCGCCGGGTAGTCCCGGCCACCAGCCTCCGCCAGATCCCGCCGGGTTCCCCCGCGCAGCCGCGGTACGCCTCCACGTCCACCGCGTAGACGGTGACACGGCCAGGTCCGCCGGGGCGCCCCCGGCCACCGCGAGGGCCGTCAGCAAGGTGGACAGGGCCTGCTCGAACTGCTCCGGCAGGGTCTCTCCCCCACCGCCTTCCCCGCCGTGTCCAGGGCGGTCTGCCCAGCCAGGAACACCAGCCGAAAGCCGGTCGCTGCCACCGCGTGCGAGAAGCCCTTCGCCGGCGACAGCTCCGCCGGGTTGACTCACTCGAGGCTCTTCTCGCGGCCACCCCGGTACAGCACCTTCGCAATGATCGTGCGCTGCGTTCGTGCGGCCGGTGGTCACCGGCGGGCGGTCTCCGCCTGGTCCGGGGCGACGTCGTCGCCGCCGCCGGCGGGGCCGCAGTCCCACTCCGCGACCACGGTGCCGGTCTCCCGGTAGCGGGCGATGGCGCCCTGGTCGAGGTTGCCGTCGGCGTCGGTGAACCAGATCTCCGGCAGCGGCCCGTCCGCCTCTTCGTAGGCGGCGACCCAGGCGATGGGGCCGTGTCCGTTGTTCGCGACGTGGCGGATGGGCTGGCCGGCGGTCTCCAGGCACAGGGCCTTGTAGGCGGGGGTGCCCAGCAGTTCGTGCCACGCCTTGTCGACGGCCGGGGAGAACATCTCGGGTGCGGACTGGCCGGTGCGGAAGCGCTGGCCGGTGATGGTCAGGAACCGTCCCAGTTCGGTGGTTGCGGTGCTTACGGTGGCGCCCCTCTCGATGTCGAGTGGTGCTCCCCCGGCCCGGGTTGGGCCAGGGGTGGTGCCGTGCACCGCGCACCCGAAGGGATCCGGTCCCGGTCGGGTGCGCGGTGGTCTCAGGGGGCCATGGCGGCCTGGGGTGCGACGCCCGCGAGGCGGTCCAGGCGCTCGTACAGGGCGCGGACGAGCCGGGCCCGGTTCTGGGCGCAGCGGGCGGTGCCGTCCGGCGGAACGGACAGGCAGCGGTCGGCTTCGGCGAGGACGACGTCGGCCAGAGCGCGGGCGGCGTGGTCTTCGGGCAGCAGGTCGGCGGCGCGGCGGACATCGGCAGCGACGGCGCGGGCGGTGCCGGTGAGCAGCAGGGCGATCTGCTGGAGGTCCGCAGGCGGCAGGCTGGGGTTCCCGGTCCATCCGAGCACGGCTTTGACCAGAGCCTTGTGGAGCTCCCGGTCGAGGGGGAGTTCAGTGTCGAGGCGCCCCTCGGGGTCGTGGAGGACCAGGTGTGTGCTGCTCATCGGGCGCCCGCCGCGTCGTCGTCCTGGTCGTGGTCGCCGGTGTCGGCGTCCGGGGCCTGGACGACGAGGAAGCGGGCGTAGCCGCGGTCGGCGCGGGCTAGGAGCGCCGGGGAGAGCCGGCCGAAGGCGGGCGGTTCCTCGGCACTGAAGTCACGGCGGACGAAGTCCGGGGCGGCCTGCCCGGCCTGTTCAGCGACCGGCGGCGCTTGGCCTTCCGGCCCGCCAGCCCGAGCTCGGCCATCAGTTCGCGACGGTGTTCACCGATACCCGCCAGGCCCGGCGCACCAGCTCGATGAACACATTCGGTTAGCCATAGGTGCCCCCGGACCGATCGAAGATCTCCTCGATCTCTTCCGCCAGGTGCTGCCGGCGCAGCTCCCGCTCAGTCGGCGGCCGGTCGCGCTACTTGTAACACCACGACTCCGACACCCCCAGAGCCCGGCAGACGACGCGATGCGGTATGCCCTCCTCGGCCGTGCAGCTGCTGATCACCCCGACCGCCACGGCCGGGTCCGCCTCAGCTACTTCACCCACAAGGAGCGGCTCCCCGCGACGTAGGTTCGCCAAGCGAGCCCTCAGCAGGAGCAGGACGATCCGGTGGAGCGTCTCGCGTTCCGTCTCGATGCCGTCCTGCAGGTGGAGTCTCCACATGAACCACTCTCGGCAGAGGGCGAGTCGGAGCTCCCGAGACTGGTAGGCGATCCAGGCACCGTGCGGCTGCCGGGGCACTCCGGAGGGCAGCACGGGGCCGGGCTCGCCCTTGTTGTAGCGAGGCTGCTCCCAGAAGATCGCCTCGCTCTCCGCGGCTCGAGCCAGCCGTTACGAGGCGTACCACTGGCGCTCGTGGCGGACGACCTCTCGCCACCAGAACATCTCCTTGTGGTGCTCGCGCCAGCGGCGGGTGGGATCACCGGATGAGCCGATGTAGAGCAGGTAGCCGGCCGCGTCGTAGAGCCGGTACACGGCTGTGGGGGTCTCGGTCACGGGGTGAGCCTTGCAGCTGGTACTGCTCCTTCCCCCGGGAAGCTGGAGCAGTTCTTCCGCCTCGACGCGAAAGCGCTGGAGGCGGCGCGGTCGAAGCGGGCGCTGGCGAACTCGATGGAAGAGTTCGAGCTGAGCGTGTGCGCCCCGCCGACCGCGACATTTCCTGTACGTCAACTACTCACGCCCGAGTCAGGACACCGGTACCGGAGACACGGACAGTTCCGCCCCGCTGTTCCCGGAACCCTGTACGCGATAACCCCGTTGGACTGCTCCCGACACCCCTTCAGGATGCGCCATCGCCATGAGCGCCGAACCCGGCCCGCTGTGATCCACGGGGCGGGAATTGCCTGCGCACGCCGTCTCTCCGGTCTGTAGGGTGGCCGGCGACCAGTACCTCAGAGCTCGCCTCGGGCGGCTCTGCCCACAGGGGGATCTACCACCATGCGCACGTTCGCAGCCGCTGCCGCGGTCTCGTCCGCGATCATTCTCGGCCTCTCCACCGCCGTGCCCGCCCACGCCGCCGAACCCGATGGGCCGGCGGACGCGGGCTTCGTCTCCGAAGCCCTCACACCCGGCGACCTTTCCGAGGAGGGGTCCATTTTCGGCGAGGAGGGCCCTGACTCCGCCGCGGTCTCGCAGCCGCAGGGCGCTCCGAGCGCCGGTGTCTTCTACACCAACGGCGACAACGTCCACATATCCAGCACGGCCCCGGCCGCCGCGTCCGGGCACGGTTGGTGGGTCAAGATCAGCGGTCCCGGCACCAAGGCCAAGGTCACCATCGAGCTCCAGGCACTGGACTACCGCGACAACAAGTGGAAGACCGTCGCCACCGGCAGCAAGACGGTGTACTCCGGTACCGGCAGCGCCAACCGGGCCGCCGCCCGCAAGGTCTGCACGAACCGCATCATGCAGGTGCAGTGGCGCAGCCGGATCGACGTGGACATCATCGGTGTCAATGACTCGCCGGAGAAGGCCGTCACCAAGACCCAGAAGCTGTGGTGCGGCGCGTTCTGACGCCCGGCGTGTCGTTCTGACGCAACCTCGGTGTCCTGCCCCTGCGATCGGGGCAGGACACCGCCTTATCGAGCACGAGGAGAGCGCCGTGCCGGAAGCCTCCATTCCCGCACCCATGATCATGGGGGTCCACGGCGTACTCGCCCTGCACCCCTGGGTGGACGCCGAGACCCAGGACGTCTTCGCACTCGCGGTCAGGCGTACGGTCGCCTACGGCTGGAGCTCCTTCCACGCCGCAGGGCCGCACGGCGTGCGCTGGGGCCACAACGACGCGGGTGGCGATTGGGGACAGCAGGGGCGCGACCGTCGGACGGGCGAGGGCGAGAGGGTGCGCCAACTCGCCTGGCTCCAGGTCGACGTCGCCGACGCACCGCCGGGGCAGCGCCTGCCCGTGCTCCCGATGGCCACCGTGCTCGGTGACGCCCTCCACCGCGTCGGCGACTTCCGCCTCACTGGCCTGCACACCGTAGCCCCCTTGTACGAGGCACAGGACGCCCGCGCCGACCTGGCCGTGGCCGCCGAGTGGTTCGCCCTGGCCGATCCCGTCGGCTCGGCCGGGTTCACCGTGTCGGTCGCCGGCACGAAGACCGCCGACCTCCAAGGTCGGATGCCCGAGATTCTCGCGGCCGCCCTTGAGAGCTCGTACGGGCAACTCACCATCGAGCCGGAGCCGTCCGATGATGCCATCCCGGAGTCCGGGCTGGCGCTGCCCCTGGCCGGGGAGACGGAAGCGGGCCACCTCCGGTACGGGCAGTCCTTCCGCTGCACCGCCCGCGAGTGGTCGCTGGACTGCGCCACCTGGGTCACTGAGATCCTCATCGACGCTCTTCGCGCGACAGGCGTCACCCAGCCGGCGCTCATCAAGGTGTCGAGGACCCCGCGCGTCGGCGGCGCCCAGGTCCTGTCCGGCGGATCAGGGCCGTAGCCATAGTCGTTCTACGGGATCCGTTGAAGCGTCCGAACTCGTGGGCCGGCCCGCTGGCAGACGGCCGCGGCCGTCCCGTACCGGGAGCCGTCGTGACGCTTCCGGTATGTGCGCCAGGGTGCGCCCGCCGACGCCGTACGGGCTGGTGTGGGACCAGCAGGCGGGCCGGGCCTGCGTCATCTGCGGCCTCCGGCTCACGACCGGCGGGGCGTCCTCGACATCGTGGCCGCGGTCCTCGCGCCGCTCTTCGCCCTCAGGCTGACGGCCATACAGCGCACCAGGTCCGCCCAGGGGCCCGTCGTTGCGGCCGTGTAGTTGTAGCTGTTTCGCTCAGGCGGCCGGAACGACCGAGGCGCGCATGGCCGCAGCCCCTTCCTGGAGGAGGGCGTGGGTTCCCCACCTCGGAACGTTCACGGCCAGCTACCGCAAGCGTACGGGGGGACGCCGTCGCAGACACTCCGTCGCACGAACGCTCGTTCCGTATAGCCGCACGGCCATTGGCGCACTATCCGTCAGTGGGACGGCCATCGGCGCCAAGTTCCCGCCTAGTACTCCAGCAGGATTTCGGTGTCTGACCTGGTCTTTCGCTGGGTGGCGGGAGTGTAGCGGGACTTCGGTCGTGCGGGGGCGGTCTCATGGAGACCGCCCCTCGATCGTGGGACAACGCCGCAGGTAGTGACAGCGGCGGGCGACTGCTTGGCGTCTGCGGCGCCAGTTCAACCAGCTCAGTGCGTGGTGTCGTCCGGCGTGCCTTGTCTCCTTCGGGCAGCGTCCCGGGCAGCGGCGCGATCGACGAGTCGCGCAGCCCATCGGAGTGAACGTGGAGGCCGGCAGAGGCTTTCCGCCCGGCCGGGTGGCTGCGGCCTGCGGTCGCCTTGCCTCCTGTGGCCTGACGGGGGGCTCGGCTGCAGCACCGTCGTCCGGGGCCGCGTCCCGGCCCCACCGCTCCGCACGCCGGTCGGCTAAGCCGGGCCGTGAGTTCGGCCGGGGCGCCGGGGGCGGGCGCGGACGGGGTGGCTGCCGCGTCTTCATGCCCTGAGGCCACGTGCCCGGGAGCTCCGCCCTGGTGCCCCTGGTGGGGTGGCGGCCGCCAGATCCGGGACCGTGCGCGGTCTCGTCAGCCGGTCCTCCGCCACCCCGACGAGCGGGCCCCGCAGGACAGTGCGGGGCCCGATCGGGGTGCGTGGTGACCGCTAGCGCAGCATCACGTCGCAGGTGGACAGGAAGAACTCGCCCGTCTTGCCGCCGTTCTCACCGTGCGGCGTATCGGGGCCTCCGTGGCCGCCCCAGATACCCACGATCGCCGCCCGCCCGGTCCGGCGCGGGAGGGACGCGAACTCCCAGCTGGTGGAGTCCTCCTCGTTCGGCGAACCGTGTACCTCGACCAGGAACGGGGTCGGCTCCAGGTCATGCCAGCTGAGGCCGTCGGCCGGGACCCAGTCGGGGCGGGTGATGAACCACCGGTGGGACCAGGTCTCGCCCCAGTGGTAGGCCATGTAGTCGTAGGTGAAGGTCTGGGTGGGTGCCGAGGTGTCCAGCTCCGTCAGGGGCCAGTCCCCGAGCGTGCCGTCCGGTGCCAGGTCCAGGCCGCGGAAGGCCGGGTTCCCCGTGGACGCGAGCGCGCCGTCCTCGAAGAACTTGCGGTACTCCAGGTACTTCTGGGCGTTGTTCCACGGGTAGTCGGCGAGCATCCTGTCGGCCCCCGGCAGTACTTCCTGCCAGTCGGTGCTGGTGTTGAGACGGCGTGCCTCGACGCAGATCGGTGAGGAGTCCTTGTCCCTGATCGCGGCGCCGGCCCGGCTGCCCGGGTGGTTGGCCGTGCCGTGCCGCGGATCCGCGTTGGCGGTTCCGGCAGCGAGGGGTGCCCTGTGGCGCGGCTGACGCACCACCCACTTGGGGATCAAGCTCTGCTGCGAGCCGATGGTGACCTCGTTGGTGAACGGCGTGTACTGATCGCCCACCTTGGCGCGGATCTTCACCTGGAAGACCCCTTCCGGCTCCTCGTCACCCAGGTCCACCCAGTGGGAGTTGGACTGCATCCAGTTCCACGCCGACCAGTGCAGGAAGACCGTCTGGCGCAGCTCGTCGTTCAGCCACACCTCGTACACGCGCGGGTAGGGCGCGTTGCCCTCGTCCCAGTCCGCCGGAGGCGGCCACGTCCCATGGTCGGGGCTGTTCTGACCGATCTGCCAGCGCAGGCTGATCCCGTACATCGTGTACTTGCCGTCGTCGCGGTACCTGACCTCGGCACGAAGGTCAGACGGTCCCGTCGCGTTCCTGCTGCCCACTACGCCTCCTCTTCTTGGTCGAACCCGTCCTGCAGGCCGCCACCGCGGAGAAACGCACACAACCCACAGTGACTAGACTGCTACAGAAAGTGACTGTAGATCATGTGGGCCCTCTCCGACAGACGAACCCCACGCCCACCTCCACCTCGCCGACCACGCCCACACCCGTCACCCGTCACCCGAGCGCACGGCTTCCGCCACGGCGCCGGTACGCCCGCAGGCCGGCGGGGGTGGTCCAGCGTCAGGCGCAGGCCACCCGACCCCGACCGGAACCGTTCGATCACCCGCACCGCGCCCGGCACCGCCAACGGTCCGGTGCCCTGCGCCGCCAGCCGGCGCAGCACCGACCCGAACTCCCCGGCCGCCAGGGCGGCCGGTCGAACGCGGCCTCGCCCGCTTGAGGTCCTGGCGGATCCTCCGCAGATCCCGATGCAGTCCGACCCGCATGGCGTCAATCGCCAAAGCCGTCCTCGCCTTGGAGCGGCAACGCTGACGGAGTCCACTGACGATCAGCGGCACCTCCCCGGTCGTGCCTATGACAGCGAGTGAGGCTCTACGGTCCGGCTGATCGCCGGTTCTGGCGGAAGGCGTACCCTGCTGAGCTACGACCTGAGCAGGGTGCGCCCTCCGCCGCACGGTGGAGACGACCCGCCGTAGTGGACGATGCGCGGCTGCCACGTCCGCGGCCAGCATGGGGTTCATGACGACAGCGCCCGCTCCGCTCCCCGCCGCCTCTACCGCCCCCGCGCCCGTCTGGGCCCGCCGCGCCGCCCACGCCATCGCCCTCTGCGCCGTCCCGTCCGGTCTCTGGCGCATCGCCATGACATCCGGTGTCTACGTCGGCTACAGCGACGAGGTCCTGCGCGACGTCTTCGACATCCCGGGATGGGGCATCGCCTACGTCGTCGGGCTCTCCGTCATCGCCGAGGTGGCCGCCCTGTTCCCGCTGCTCCTTGTGAGCGACCGGTGGCGGCCGCTGCGCCCCCGGACTCTCGCCGCGCTGGCCTGGACCGCCTCGGCCGTCTTGGTCCTGGTGGCACTGGGGCAACTCGTGGCTGCCTTCGTCGTCGAGAGCCAGACGTACATGTCAAGTGGTACGGCACAGACCGTCTGGGGCTTCGCCTTCGCCCCGCTGTTCGCCATCCCGGCGTTGATGACGGCCGTGACCTGGTCGTACACGAAGCGGCACCGGGCTCAGGGCCGGGTATGACCCCGGCCACGTGCACCCGGGGACGCTGGGGAGGAGCCCAACGAAGGACCTCAGGATCGAGGTACGGGTCGACGGCGGCGAGGACCCGGCGCTGGAGTTCGTCGGGTTCGAGGACTTCGCCTTCCCACTGCACGGGGCGGTCGGTGTCGAAGCCTGAGCGTCGGGCGACGGCCGGCCGTCTCGGGGCGTTGCGCTTGCCCTCGGTCGTGGGCAGGACGTACCGCTGGACCTGTTCGTGAGCGAGTAGGACGCGGGTGACCCGTCTCCACCACCCGGTGTGTTCCACCCGGTCCGGTTCGTCATCCTCACCTCTTGGATGCGGGCCACCACCTTGCGCCGGGCGGCTGCGAGCGGCGGGCTCGAAACCCGCTACGCGGGTCCTGGTCGAAGCGCATAGGGTGCGCGTACCGCGGCGGGGTAGCTGTAGCGCAGAGGTCGACGTGCCCTCTTGCTCAGAGGGAGGACGCCGGTTCGATTCCGGCGCGCTCCCCCGCCGGCAGGTTGCGGCCGCCGGGCCGGGCGCAGCGCGCAGTCCGGCACGGTCGTGTGGCGGCCGGTGCAGCCGCGCGCCGGCAGTCCGACCCCGAGCGCGGGGCGCTGTCCTGACGCCTCGTACGCTCTTTCCCGCCATCCGCTCCGTCCTCGCTGAAGAGAGTCTCCGTGCACACCGCTCACCGCCTGCTCGCCGCCGTCGCCCTGACCGGTGCCGGGGCCCTCGGGCTCACCGGCTGCCTGTCGTCCGAAGCGTTCCCCGGTCAGCCGGGCTCCCGCGTGCTGAACGACTCCGTGACCGCGCTGCGCGGCGCGTCCACGTTCACCATGAGCGGGAAAGCGTCCGGCCAGGGGCAGGTGAACCTGTCGGTCAGCGAGACCGGCGAGTGCAAGGGCACCGTCGATGCCCGGGTCGGCGGCACCATCGACGTGGTCCGCACCCGGGATCACACCTTCCTCCGGGGCGACGAGGCCCACATCCTCGCCCTGACCAAGGACATGCCCGAGGAGCAGGCGAGCCTGACCCGCAAGGACATGACGGGCCGCTGGATACGCACGGAGGCCACGGACCCCGCCATGAAGGGACTGACCAGTCTGTGCGACCGCGACGGCCTGCTCAAGGAGATCTACGGCATCCAGGGCGCGGAAAAAGACGCACTGACCCAGGTCGACGGCCAGGAGGCGGTCACGGTCAACACGCCCGAAGGGGTCTTCCTCGTGGCCACCAAAGGTGAACCGTTTCTCCTCAAGATGACCACCAGCGGACCGAACCCGCTCGATCTCACCTTCACCGGCATCAACCAGCCCGTACAGGTGGACGTCCCGGCCGACCAGGACGTCTACAACCCGGACGGCAACGGCTGACCTCCGCCCCGGCGCGCCCTGCGCCGGGCCTCAGGTCGGACTCGGCGTGCGCACGGGCCGGGCCATCCGGCCGGTGCGGGGCGGCGCACCCGGCCGTGCTGCGGCTCCTCGTGCGGTACCCGATGGGGTGCGAGGAGGTTGAAGGGCGTGGGAGGCGACTCCAGGCGGCGGCCTGCGTCGTCCCCGGCGTACCGGCCGCCGCAGGAGCAGAAGCTGCCCCCGTAGGCGTAGCAGTGCCGGAAGTGGGTGGCCGGGAAGCATGTCCACGGGCTTCGTCCCTTCATACGGTGTCGTCCTCACAACGCCGAACAGGGGGTGAACGGTCGCCCTCGCGGAGGCCCGGCGCAACACCTGTGCGTGTCTGGCGCCGGTGGCCGCCAAGGGGCGTCAGCCGTCGGGAGGCGCTTGCGGCCCGGCCGTACTGCGTCCCATGAATGGGGACCGGGGCCTGTTCCGGCGCGGGCCGGAATGGAGCCTGAGCCGTGGCGTCATTGCAGTTCAGCAGGTTCTCGGTCGCATGTACGATCCCGGACGTGATCGTTGCTTCTTCCCTTGACCCCACCTCGCAGTCCTGGGCCTTCGGCGAGGTCGTCGGCTACCTGCTCCCCGCCGCCATAGGCATCGGCGTGCTGTGGCGGCTGACCCGCGCCTGGCGCAAGCAGTCCACTCCGCCCGGCAGCGATCCGGCCCAAACGGCGCGGGCGAAGAAGAAACGGACCTGGTTCATCGCGGGCGTGAGCGTGTTCATCGCCGCCGTCGCAAGCGTGAAGGCGTTCACCGAGTACGACCCAGAACCCCGCGCCGTCGAGACGGTCGCCGCGGACGGGACCGAGGAGTACCCCGTCATCGTCCTCCCGGAGCTCTTCGACCGCTTCCGCCTGCTGAAGGGCGAGGACGCCACACGCGCCGAGGACGAGGTACTGGCCGGCCGGAAACTGCCGCACAGCATCCGGACCGGCTTCTACGACCAAGACGCCGACGGGGCCTATGACCTCTTCGTCATGGTCAACAGCGCCGACTGGGACCCCAAGGTCGCCGATTCCAAGGCCACCAAGTCCATCTCCCAGGAGTTCCGCAACCTCTTCGCCGGCGCCAAGGCCCGCGACGTGACCCGCTTCGACCCCGGCAAGCACGGCGGCGGCCTCGCCTGCGGCCACGTCACCGGCCCTGACGGCGACCAAACCCTCTGTGCATGGAGCGACGCCGCCAACCTCGTCGGCGTACGCCACGTCCACGAAACCGACCTCGCCGCCGCGGCCCGCACCACCCTCGCCCTGCGCAACGCAGCCAGCAGCTGACAGGCATGCTCCGCTCCCCCGAAGGGGGCGACCTTGTGCGAGGTGAGCCCCGCAGTTTCTCCCCGTGCCCGCTCTCCTGGACCTTCTGCAGTCTCTCGACGAACAGCCCGCTGAGGGGCTGATCTACGCAGCCGAGCGCTGTGCGCAGGGCCTTGGGAGCAGACGTCGGAGCGTGGTGCTGCAGGAGGCCGGGCGTGGCCGGCGTCGACGTACGGGGGCGGGCAGAGGACGGGGCATCGTCGGTGGGGCTGGTCTGCGGGAATATGCAACGACAGCCCGGCAACTCCCGTTTTCCAGAGGGGCACGCGCGCTGTTCTGCCAGCGGCAGAACAGCGGCCGGTCCGGGCTCGATGATCACTACAGTCCGGTCTCATGGCGACGATTACCACGCGCACGGTCGAGTACCCGGCGGACGGTGTGACGATGATCGGGCACCTCGCTCTTCCGGCCGGTGTCGACCGCCGGCCCGCGGTACTGATCGGACCAGAGGGCATGGGGCTCAGCGACGTCGAGCGCCGCCGGGCCGATGCTCTCGCCGAGCTGGGGTACATGGCGCTGGCCTTCGATCTTCACGGCGGGCGCTATTGGGGCGACCCCGAGGAGATGCTGGCCCGTTGCCTACCGTTGCTCGCCGATCCCGACCGGATGCGGGGCATCGGTCAGGCTGCCCTCGACGTGCTGCGCACCGAACCGCGCACCGACCCCGACCGGATCGCCGTCGTCGGCTACGGCACCGGGGGCGCCGTCGGGCTGGAACTCGGGCGCGGCGGCGCACACCTGTGCGGGATCGGGACGGTCAACGCACTGACCACGGGCCGGCCGGGCGAGGCGGCGCGCATTCGCTGCCCGGTGTGGGCCGGGGTCGGCTCGGAAGACCCGATCATGCCGCCCGCGCAATGGAACGCGTTCACCACCGAGATGCAGGCCGCGGGCGTCGACTGGCGCCTGACGGTCTACGGCGGCGCTCTGCACGCCTTCCACCACCCGCCGGTCGACCACCCCACGGTCCCCGGCGTCGGCTACCACCCACAGCACGCACAGCGAGCCTGGCGCGACGTCGTCAACCTGCTCGCCGAATGCCTGCCCGTGACGGAGGCTCCAACGAGTTGTTCCGGCCCGGGGCGCGTGTGACCGACGGGTACCACCCCGAGATGACCGTCGTGGAGCCGCGCCGGGTCGGCACCCTGCGCGTACCCGGCGGGCTGCTGGCCGTCTCCGGCCCGGGCACCGGTCACGGCGACGGGCCGCGCATCACGGTCCCTGGTCCGGCCCGGGGAGTACGTACTCGACGAGGCGCGGGTCCGCTTCAGCTACCACTGCGAGTGGCGGGACGCCGAGGTCACGAGCACGGAACCCACGGCCGTCCGCCTGCTCGTCAGCGAGACCCCCGCCGCGACCTGGGAGATGGCCCTCGGTCCGGATGACGATCCCCGGCTGTTCCATCGAGCAGCGGATAGTCGGCTTCGCCACCGACAGCGCCACTGGCTGCTTCGCTGACGCCGGCGCCTGGGAGCCGCTCATCGCGCTCTTCCAGCAGGGGTTGTTCGAGGGGGAGCAGGACCTGGGCGGCTGCGAGGACATCGACGACGGTTCCATGTTCATGCAGCGCACCCGGGACGAGGCTTCCGGCGGCGAGCTCATGGCCTTCGCGACGGCCGGGGACGGTACCTACCCGGTGTGGGTCGGCCGTTGCGAGGCCGGTGAGGTGGTCGGCGTCGTGGTGCTGGTGGAGGGGATGCCCGAGTTGCTCCCGGAGCGGGACGGAACCCCCACCGGTCCGGCTGCGTAGGCAGGGAAGCCCCGGGGTGCGGCGGCGACCGGGGCCGGCTTACCGGTGCCCCGCGAGCCGCGGGGCACCGGACTGCGTCTTCGGGTGCGGTCCACCCGGGTACGGAGCTGCCGAGTTGGGCGGGGTGCGAACGGCCCGCGGCGGCGCCGTCGCCTGCTTCCGGCTCGCCGGTCAGGGGGCGTCGATGAGTACCCGGCCGTCGGTCGGAACGGGTGCTGCGAGCCTGTTGGCGTAGGCGTTCTGCACGCGGGACCGCTCCGTCGCGTTGGGCACGGCGTTGGTGCAGGCCGTCCCGGCGCTGGACCCGGACATCAGTTGGGAGCACGGCCCCGGCTTGGTGTCCGGGAGGCCCAGGCTGTGGCCCAGCTCGTGCGCGGCGATGCGCGTCTTGTCGTATCCCTGGCTCACGGCCTGCGCGCCGAGTTCGACTCGGACCTGTCGCCCCGGGCGGACCGGGCCGAGGGTGGCTTGCGGCCAGCCGGTGGTGGCCACGATGACGATCTCGGCCCGGGTTCCGGGCGCGGCCTCCACCAGCCGTACGTTGGTGACGTTCGCGTTCCAGGAAGCGACTCCGGCCGCGATGGCCGCTTCCCAGCCGCCGGCCCGACTGTCGTCGTAACGGAGTGTCACTACCGCTGTGGTGGCGTCCGGTATCGGCGTGGGTGCCGCAGTCGCGGCGGGTGCCGCCGTGAGGACCAGTGCGGCGGCGGAGGTGCCGACCTTCAGCCAGGTGCCCAGAGACATGGTCGTCTTCCTTCAGGTGGGGGGACCCGGCCCCTCGGCGGAGCCGGGGCGCTGGAGGCGTCGCCACCGCCCGCCTGTGACGCGCGAGTTCGGACAGCCGCCTCGCAGGAGCCCTAAGAAGGTAGTCCCGCGCCCCACTTTCCCGTCATGCACCTGCCAGTCAATTCCTGGGGGCACTCCAGCCGGTGCCCGGTCAGCGGGCGGCCGGGCCACGAGGCTGCGTTCGTACGGGTCCGGGTACGGCACGTCGGGTGCAAGTGCGCGGCAATCGGGTTCGAAGAGTGGGGGCATGGCCACGAACCATGCTTCGGATTGCGCCGTTCACCCCTACACCCGCGAGATGGCGATGATCCACCAGGTGTTCCGTCGCGAGTCGCGGCTGCTGGCCGAGCTCGTCCAGGACGTTCGGCCCGAACACCGCCCGTGCCCGGATCCTCGTCGAGCACTGACGTCTCTGTTCGATCGGCCTGCGCGCCCACCACACCGGGAAGGACGAGATGCTCCGGCCGGTCCTGCTACCCCATCTGGACCTCGATGCCGAGCAGGTGCCGGCCATGGAGGCGCAGCACCGGGAGCTCTCCGCAGGGATCCGCGAGGTTCAGGCGCTCATCGAGCGGTGGCAGGCGCAGGCCCTGTCGGAGGACCGTGACGAGTTGACCGAGGCGCTGCGTCGGCATCACCGGCAGCTGTGCGCCCCTCTCTCGACCCGCTGCTCGTGCTGGGCGTGGCCGCCGAGGCGACCGAACGGGCGGGCCGGGACCCGGCAGGGCTGTGGCGGGTGCTGCGCATGACCCCTGGTATCACCACGTCCGCGGCCGACCTGGCGGAGGGCCGCAGCTCGTCCTCGGCGTACTCGCGCGGTCCGCACGCCACATCAGCCTCCCGATACAACGGACTCTCCGTGGCGCGGTACCGGACCGCCCCGAGGGCACACCCTCCTGGCGACCGCGGAGTCTCTGGTCGGTGAACCCGACCAGGCTCGGCCGGGGCCTCGCGGTCGACGAGGCGGAGAAGGACCGGCCGCGCGGCATCGTGGCCGGCATCGTGGCCGGCTGCGGTGGTACGGACGTGGGGTTCGCGTCCGTACCGTGGGGCGGCTCAGGCGTTGCGCTGGTCGTTGCTGTCCTGGCGGAGCCGGTCGGTGTGGCGGGTCATGGCGTCGATGCGGTCGGCGAGTTCGCCGTCGTCGGGCCCGAGGTGGGGCCGGGTGCCGGACAGGGGGCCGACCAGGCGGGCGGCGTCGTTGTCGGAGAGCGCCAGGTTGAGTTCGCCGAGCGCTCCTGCGGCGTCGGCGGGAAGGCCGGTGAGGGAGGTCACCTGTCCTGCGAGGCGCCGCAGGTCGGCCGCGTTGTCGCGGGCCCAGGCGGTGACGGTGCGGTCGGCGGCCCGCGCGTCGCGGGTCGCCTGGACCCGCTGTTCGCCCGTGCTTCCCGCCGCGCCGGGGCGCAGCCGCAGGTAGCGGCGTTCGGCGGCCTGGCGGCTGGCGACCCCGAGGGGTCCGGCGAGCTCGGCCCAGCTGGCGCCCTCGCCGCGGGCCGTCTCGATCAGGACGCTCTCCCAGCCGGCGAGCTGCTCGCGGACCTCGCGGAGCATCAGCAGAGCGGCCAGGGCCTGCTGGCCGGCAGGCCCGGTCGCCGGTGCGCCGGGGGGAGGCCCCTGCGCGTCCTGGACCGCCCGGCGGATGGTCTCCAGCGCGGTGACGGCCTCTCGGGCGCGTACCGGTGCGGTGGGGGGAGCGGTCTCGTTCACGGCGCCTCCAACATTCTGTCGTCCATCCGGCGACATCACATTTGTCATCGTTTTGATGACATGTTACAACGGTGGCACGTTGAAGCGCATTGGCAGTTCCTGCCTGAACCAACTGGAGGTGTTTCGCGATGTTGATGCGCACCGACCCGTTCCGCGAGATGGACCGCATCGTCCAGCAGCTCTCGGGTACGTCCGGGACCTGGTCGAAGCCGTCGGTGATGCCCATGGACGCCTACCGGCAGGGCGACACGTACGTGATCGCCTTCGACCTCCCCGGAGTGAGCACCGAGGCGATCGATATCGACGTCGAGCGGAACATGCTCACGGTGAAGGCCGAGCGTCGACCCGCGGGGAAGTCCGACGGTGTGCAGATGGAGCTCTCCGAGCGGCCCCTCGGTGTCTTCTCCCGCCAGGTCATGCTGGCCGACACCCTCGACACCGAGCACATCGAGGCCGACTACGACGCGGGGGTGCTGACCCTGCGGATCCCGATCGCCGAGCGCGCCAAGCCGCGGAAGGTCACCATCGGCGGCGCGTCCGGCCGCAAGCAGATCTCCGGCTGACCGGGCCGGCACCGGCGGCGGAGGACGGGGAACCCGATCCCCCTCCGGCACCCCGTCCTCCGCGCCTCTTCCCCTTCGCCCCCTTTCATGGAGGTGACGTGAGATGCCGATGCGCCGGGAAGCGTTCCTGGACCACGTCCAAGAACGCGGCGAGTACCGGACCCGGGACGAAGCCGAACGCGCGGCCCGCGTCGTCCTGGCCCTGCTGGGCGCACACCTGGTCGGCACCGTGCGGGCCGACCTCGCCGCCCGTCTCCCCGAGAGCTACGCCCTCATCCTCCTCAACCCCCTACAGGCCGCGGAGCCGCTCTCCGCCGAACGCTTCGTCCGCGCGACAGCGGCCTGGGATCGAGGGCGCGACCGAGCGGACGGCCCTGTGGGACATCGGAGCGGTCCTGTCCACCGTGGCCGCGGCGGCCGGCGACGCCCTCACCCACGAGGTCCTGCTCCAGCTGCCGCCGGGCTACGACCTCCTCTTCGGCCGCCCCCGGCCCACCTGACGCCCGCCGCCATCGACGAGAAAGGCACCCGCAGCACCATGTACGACCAGCCTCGAGCGAACCCGGCCCGGCCCGCCATGACGTTCGAGCAGATGCTGGAACGCGTGCGCTACGAAGGCGCCTACCCCACCCGTGAACGCGCCGAGGAAGCCGTCCGCACCGTCCTCGCCGCCCTCGGCCGGCAACTCGTCGGAGACGAACGCGCCGACCTCGCCCAGCGCCTGCCCGTCGAAGCCGCCCTCGCCCTGACCGCCCAGATCCCCGACACCGGACATCTCACCGGCTGGGGCTTCGTCAAAGACATCGCCACCCGCGCCGACACCACCCCCGCCGCAGCCCGCTGGGACACAGGAGCCGTACTCGCCGTCGTCGCCCGCCTCGCCGGACCCGACCTCCTCGCCCGCATCCTCCGCCGCCTTCCGGGCGGCTACGCCCTCCTCTTCGGCCAGGCCGAACTGCGCCAGCCCCAGCCCCAGCCCGCCGCCTGATCCCGCATGCGGGCGTAGCGCTCGGCGGTGTTCGGCCCGAGGCAGGGGCGGCGGGATCCGTCCAGCAGCCCGACGCCCCGGCCGGGCAGGGCGTAGAGCCTGCTCCAGCGTTCACGGGTGGTCTGCTCGCGCACCCCACCGGGCAGCGGCGGATCGAGGGCAGCGGCCAGGCAGCCGTGGGCGCGGGGCAGGTGGCCAGGGCCCGGGCCTGGGCCCGCCCCGGGCAGGCTTGGGGGAACGGATGGAGCCTGCGGAGCGGTGTGCGTCCCCACTCCTCCAACGGCGCGGCATGGCCGGGGGGGGTGGCACGGACAGAGCCCGGCCGGGGTGACTACGGGCGCCTGGCCGGGCTCTGCGTGCGTGGGGTCGCGCTGGGGTCAGAAGTCCTCGCGCAGGTCGTCGTACTCGTTGCGGCGCCGCTCCCCCTCGTCGGGGCGCCGGCCGCCGTGCGAGGGGGTGCCGGGCTCGGGGTGGACCGGGTCCTGACCGGGCCGCTGCGGGCGGTGGGGGTGCTGCTGTTCCTCGCGACCCTTGCCCGGTTCCTGGCGCTTGTCCTGCATACCGCCCATGACGGCGACTCCTTGGTGCGTGGGGTGGCACTTCCTCTGCCACACTGACACCAAGAGTCACATTTCGCATCATTTTGGATACGTATCGTAGCGGAAGGGTGAGTGGTGGCCGGTGCGGATGCGTCACGAGGCCGGGGTGCCGAGGATGAGCGCACTCCCCGTCCCCGCACCGTCAGGAGCAGGATTCACATGCTGGAGCGCACCCTGCGCACGGACCGCACCGCAGTCACTTCCGTCCTTCCCGCCGGCACCCCGGCCGGGGACGGGAAGGGGGCTGTCACCGCCGAGCCGCCTACCGCGAGCAGCCGCTGCTGTCGTTATCTGACGGCCGGGGACTACTGGTTCGACGATTCCGGCGCCCAGGGCGGGGACGGGTCCGACAGCCGCCTGCGCACCTGACGCCCAGGCCGGGCCGGCGCTTGGGCCACCGGCCCCCGGGCAGTGTCTCGATCCGGGCCGCCGCTTCGTCCGGGGTGGCCGTCGGCCGGCGTCGTGGTGTCGGGGACCGGCCCGAGAGCCCGCGCTCGCCGACGGGCAACGGCGCGGTGCTGTTCGCCCACGGGCCGCGGGCCGCCCCCGCAGGCCGGGGCAGCGGCGCCTCCGCCCTCGCCGCACCCGGACCGCCGCTCACCAGGGAACCGCAGCAGGGGCCGCGGCGCGGTGCCAGGCGGCTTCCCAGGCAGGGAAGTCGGCCGGGGGCGTGTCGCAGGCCTTGAGGAACAGGCGCAGTTGGTCGAGGGTGGGGACGCGGCGGCCCGACAGGATGTCGTGCAGGGTGCTGCGCGGCAGGTAGCTGACCGGGGTGCCCGCGACAGCATGGCGGGAGGCCATCGCCCGCAGCGTCGGCTCTCCCGCGGTGGTCCTGACGGCACGCATGGCCTGCAGGAGGTGGGCGGGTTCGGTGACCAGGGGCAGGGGTCGTCGTGCGAGCCGCCGGTGCGGGGAGTGACAGGCCGGGCAGCAGCGGCTGTGAGCGGCGGACCGCCACAGCCTGGCCGCACGGCGGACGTCCCCGCGGCACACGGTCACGAAGGCCTCCACCGTCGCCCAGCGCGGCAGGCCGACGCCCTGCTCGGCGCGCCAGAGCGTGGTGTGGGTGACGGACCGGCCGTGTTCGGCGAGCAGGCCGGACATCTGACGGTGGGTGAGGCGCGAACGCCGGCGCAGGGCGGCGAGCCACTGCGCCAGCGCGGCCGCGGCGTGCGCCGCGGCCGGGCCGGTACGGCACATCAGGTGCGTACCGCGGGTGTCAGGCGCGGCGCCGGACGACCCGGCGCAGCACCGGGGACGCGGGAGCCGCGACGGCCCCGCGGGTGGGCGGACGGTGCGCCGCGAGCACACCCGAGGCCGTCAGCAGCGCCGCCACCGGCTCGGCCGGCACTCCGCATGCGACCATCACGGCCGCACACACCACCACGACCACGACCACGATCCGCGACGGGAACGCGGCCACGGTGCGGCCGCCCCACGCCCAGACCCCGCATACGGCCCGGCCCGTACCCGCTAGGTTCATGTCCACGGGAAAGCTCCTTCACTGCCTGCTTTGCTCACGGCTGTCGCCACTCGACATCCGGCCCCGCCAGGAACAGCGCCTGGGATCTTGCAGGACCCCGTGGCACGGAGACCGGAAAAGGAATGTGCCCCGTTCGCGACGCTTTTAGAGACCTTTCATCAGGAACGTTGCATTCCGTCCGGTCTCCCCTGCACCACCCGCAGAGCGGATTTCCGCAGGCCGCTCCCCCGCCCCGGCCTCCTTGAGGGGCGTCCGTACGCCCGGATGTCCGTACCCGTCCACCACCGTGCAGGGTTCGCCCCGCGGCCGGACGGGCACCCTGCCTCCTAAGCTCTTCCCGCATCTCTTGCGGAGCAGGCAGCAGAGCCACGGCAATCGGAGGCCGCACCCAGCGGCCGCCCGTGCGGCCACCCCAGCCGCCGCCACTCGACACCCCAGGGGAACCGATCAGCGTGCGTTGCAGCGCACCACGATCACCGGCGGCCGCCCCAGGCGGCCGCCCCACCTGCTCCCCTCCGCTCCCCTGTTGCCCCACCACCCGAACCCTCAAGCCCGCCCCGTTCAGGCAGCACCCGTGCCGCCAGGCGCGTTCCCCGGCGCGCCGCCCGGTCATCCGCTCCACAACACGTTCGGCGACGGCGGCTTCCTCGCTCAGCAGGATTGCGTACCTCACCAGCGATGCCTGCTCCCGTTCGAAGAACGCGGCCACTTCGTCGACGTACTCGGGTGAGATCCGTCGCGTCACGCCCCTCCTCCCCTCCGGTGGGTCCGCCGGCTGCTGTACGTGCGGCTGCTTCGCCGGGGGCGGGCCGGCGGAGCGGTTCGGGGGAAGCCGCCGCCTTTTCGGTGACAACGCTTCGCGGCGGCCCGGCTACTCATATGCTTCTACATGTGTGTAGATTCCGCTATTGGTGATCTTCGCGCACTGCTCCGCCGGCATGCCCGCATGTCGGCGGCGGTGGGTGGGGAGAAGGCTGGTGGCGGATGGACGTGTTGGCTGTTTGTTCTTCAGGGAGGGACCCTTTTCATGGCGTCGATCGATCTCGACAAGGTGCTGGACAAGGCGTGGGCGGACAAGAGCGTGGCGGAGGTGCTGGCGGCCCCGGTGGACGCGCTCAAGGGCGTGAGTGAGCGGCAGGGAGATCTGCTGAAGGAGGCGTTCGGGATCAAGACGGTCGCCGACCTGGCTGACCTGAAGTTCGCCCGCTGGGCCCAGGCGCTCGCCGCACTGGACGCCGCGAAGTAGCACCTCGCGCCGCCGGCGCACCCCTTTTTTTCGCCCCGGCGGCGTGCCGCCGGGGCACCCGTCTTCGTGGACCGAGTCCGCGGTCGTGGGCGCCGCCATGGTGTCCACGGCTCCTCGGCCCTGGGAGGGGCATCGGGTGCCTGCCGTCCTGACCGCTCCCCGCCGCCGCGGCGACGCGGCGCTTCGCCCGGGGGCGCCGTCTGGTCCGGGGGCGTCGTCTGCGCGCCCTGAACTGCCCGGCGTCCCTGGGCCGTTCACATCAGCGGAGGGAAGCCGCACGTGTAGTGGTACGAGTCGTCCGGGTCGACGGCGGAGGCGCTCTTCACGTCGCGCGCCGCCAGGAGGATGAGCCCGATCACGAGCAGGAAGACTCCGACGCCGAGGCACCACCCCACCCCGGTTGTCGGGCGGGTTTGCGAGGTCGGGCCACCGGCGTGCAGGAACAGCCCGATGAGCAGGAGCAGCAGGCCGAGTGCGGCGGTGCCCGCGAACGCCCGCTTCAGCCCGCCGGTGCTGTCCGTCGGGTCCGGCTTCGGCAGGGCCACTGCGGACGGCGTCACCGGGTCGCTGATATCGCCGGCGAGCCGGGTTGCGTCCTCGGCAACCGGCGGCCGGCCTGCGACTTCGGGAGCTTCCCGGTGGGTGGGGTGGCGGTCGAGGGCCTGGCCGACGGCCTGCAGCGCCGGGGCGAACACGACGTCCTGGGCGTGGTTGTCCCGGCCGGCATCGGCTGCCGCGAGTTCCATCTGAAGGCCCACCAGGTCTTCGCGCAGCCGGGCGGACTCCATGCGGAGGCGGTCGCGTTCGTGCCGCAGGGCTGTCGCCTCGGCGGCCGATTCCGCCAGCAGGCCGCGGAGGGCCTGGATCCTGTCCTCGTGTGCGCGCAGATCCCGGCGGAGGCGCGCTTCCACTTCTTCCCGGGCCCGGACCTGCTGCTCGCGTTCGGCCCGGGCCTGGTCGAGCCGGGCGTCGAAGGCGGCGTGGTCGCGGCGGCGGGCGTCTTGCTCCTCTTCGACGAGGGCGTTCAGGCGGGCGGTCTCGCGCCGGTGGTGCTGTCGCCGCGTGCGGAGTTCGTCCTGGGCGGCGGTGAGGGCCTGGCTCGTCGTCGCATGCCGGGTCAGGAGGTCGTCGTAGTCGGCTTGGCGGCGGCGGTGCTCGCCGACGGCTTCCTCAAGCCGGGCCTGGACCCGGTCGTGGAGGAGGACGGTCTCCTCGTAGGCGTCGGCCATCACCAGGCGTTCGGCGAAGGCGGGATGCGCCTCACCCAGGGCCGCGGTGTGCAGGCGCAGCGACAGGGACCGGACCTCGTCGCTCGCCCCGCAGAGCCGGATGATCGCCTCGACCGTGGAGCGGTGGGGAAGCCGGTCTCCCGAAAGGTTCTTCGACAGGGCCGAGGCGCTCAGGGCCACCCCCGGGGCGACGTGCTTGCTGGCCAGGTCCGCGGCCCCGATCAGGGACCGCAGGTGCTCGACGAGCGCCAGTTTGTGGGGACGGTTCTTGAAGACCTCCGGCTTGAGCGGGTGGAGCGGCCTGCGGGCAGGAGGTGTTCCTCCGCCTGCGGGTCCTTCACCGCCGGTTGCGTCCTCGGCAACACCCGTCATGGCTGTTCTCCCGGTTGACAGCTTCGGAAAGAAGATCGTTCCCCTGGGCGCAGCCGCTGCTGCGAGGTGACGCTCGAAGCATTCCCCGCCGCGCGCCGCGTTCAGCGGCCCGCCCGGCGGAGGATGACGTCCTGCGACCTTCGATGTACTGAGGAGAACCATCGTGCCGAGCCGTCGTGCCCCGCGTGGCCGCTTTCCCGTAGATCTCGCCGTGTTCCTGGCGGTTCTGGCCGCCGGCGTCGTCCTCATCCTCGTCGGTCGTGTCTCCCCCGAGGCCCTTGCCGGGTACGCCTCTGCGCTCGCCGGCCTGTACGCGGCCTGGCAGCGCCGGCCCGGCGGCGGAGAGGCCCGGCGGACTCCGCCCGAGGGCCCGCCCGCGTCCGAGCGGTAGGCGCCGCCGCCCCGCCCGAACAGACCTGCGGCCGCTTTCGCCCGGGCCGGGACCGTCGGGCCCTCGCGCCCGTGCCCGCGGTCGACAACGGCGCCGCCCGGGCCCGCGGCGGGCGGGGCTAGCGGGTCGGGCGGGCGGCGACGACGCGGCGGAAGAGGGCCTGGACGGCCGCGGTGATGTCGGTGCCGGTGCTGGTGTGGTGGCACGGTCCGGTGTAGGCGTGGGTGAGGAAGTCGGCGGTGAGTTCGGGGTCGGGGACGTCGAACTCGCCTGCCGCGTGGCCTTGCGCGAGGAGGGTGACGAGCAAGTCGCGGGCGGCGGTCATGGGTTCTTCCCCCGCCGCACCGCCGGGTTCGTGGAAGAGCTGGTGGTAGAGCTCATGGTGGTCCTGTTCCGCGGCGATCCAGGCGGCGACGAGGCCGTCGAGGCGTGCGGTCCAGGTCAGGCCGGGCTGCTCCAGGAGGGCGGCGGGCTGCTGGAGCATGCGGTCCCACATCTCGGCCTGGAGGGCGGCCAGGAGCTCCTGTTTGGAGTCGAAGTAGAGGTAGACCGTGCCCTTGGCGACCCCGGCGCGGGCGGCGACCTTGCTGACCGTCAGGGCCTCGTAGCCGTCGGCCAGGAGCAGGGCGGCGGTGGCGTCGAGGATCTGGCGGCGGCGGACGTCCGGGGGCTGGAAGCGGCCGGTGGGCTGGGCGGGGGCGGACTCGTCCGCGGGCACGGTCCCTCCTTCGTCGTCAGGTGGCCGGCCGACCGGTGATCGGTCGGTGGGCGAGGTCCAGGGTGTCATGCGGTTTGCGGGCGGTGACGATGACCGCGTGGTCTTCGCTGGGGTGCTGCAGCCTGGGCACGCGTTGCCGTTCGGCGCGCACGATGTCCAGGCCGAGGCGGGTGAGGGCTTCGGTCAGCTCGGCGAGGGTTGCCAGGTCACCGGGGTCTCCCCAGTCGCAGGCTTCCTCGTCCCATTCGCCGACGGCCAGGACGCCGCCCGGGGCGAGTGCGGCGGCCAGGGTGGCCAGGGTGGCGGTGCGGGCGGGGCCGCGGGGCGGCAGCGCGTAGGAGCTGAGGGCGAAGCCGTAGGCGCTCTCGGGCTGCCAGGAGGCGCTGTCGGCGACGGCGAGTTCGATCCGGCCGTCCAGGCCGCGGGCGCAGGCGCTGGCGCGGGTGGAGGCGATGGCGCGGGGTGCGAGGTCGACGGCGGTGACGCGCCAGCCGCGTTCGGCGAGGGCGAGGGCGTTGCCGCCGGCGCCGCAGCCCAGGTCCAGGGCCCTGCCCGGGGGGAGGTGGTCGGCGGGGGCCAGGAGCGCCGGGTCGGGGTCGGCGGTGTCGCTGCCGTCGCCGGTGTAGAGGTCGTCCCAGGCGAAGTCCGGGTACGAGGCGGCACCGGGTCCGTGCGGGTGGTCGCCGCCGCAGGCGTGGTGGGTGGCGTGGGTCACAGGTCCTCCAGGGGAATCAGATCGAGCGAATGACCGTTGGTCAGTAGTATGACCACTGGTCATTCGATTCGTCGAGTCCCTTTCGGAGGCATCCCGTGAACCCCACCGCCCAGTACGACACCGTGATCATCGGCGGCGGGCCCGCCGGCCTGACCGCCGCGCTGGCCCTGACCCGCTACCGCCACCGCACCCTGGTCGTCGAGTCGCCGGCCCCGCCGCGGAACGCCGCCTCCCGCGGCGTGCACGGCCTGATCGGCCTGGAGGGCGCCACCCCCGGCGAACTGCGCGCCCGCGCCTGGGAGGAGTTGGACCGCTACGGCCTGGCCCAGCGACTCGACGCCACGGTCAGCACGATCACCCCGTCGCCCGGGGACGGCTTCACCGTGCGTGCGGACGACGGGACGTCGGCCTGGGCCCGGAACGTGATCCTGGCCACCGGGGTCACCGACCTGCACCCCGACGGCGTGGAGGGCTTCGCCGCCTGCTGGGGCCGCACGGTGATCCACTGCCCCTTCTGCATCGGCGAGGAGAACGCCGACCGCACCTGGGCCCTGGTCGCCGACGAGCCCGGCTACCTCGCCATGGCCGCCACCGCCTTCCGCGCCTGGACCGGCGACACCGTCGCCATCGCCCCGCCCTCGCTGCCCGGCGCCGCCGAACTGCGCCGAAGCCTGCGCGAACAGGGCAGCGACCTCATCCAGGGCGAGATCACCCGCCTGCACCACACCGACGGCGACCTGCACGCCGTGGAACTGGCCGACGGCACCCTCCTGGAGCGCCAGACCCTGCTGTGGCCCCGTCCCCAGCGGCAGGTCCCGCTCGTCGAACGCCTGGCCGCGCAGCAGGGCCTCGCCCTGAGCGACGGCTACGTCACCGTGGACGACGGCTGCCAAACCAGCATCCCCGGCCTCTACGCCGCCGGGGACCTCACCGCGAAGACCTGGGAACAGGGAGCCGTGCCCGCCGTCGCCGCCGGGGCCGCGGCCGCCGACGCCATCCACTTCGCCCACCTGGCCTGACCGTGCCGTACGCGCCGGGCACCCGACGGGGTGAGGGAAGGCACCCCGGCCGGGCGCCCGGCCGCCTGGTTCCCCCGCCTGCGGTGGGCGTGTCATCCCAATGGGGCGATGTGCGGCAGGGCGGATCAGGCAAGACTCTCGCGAAGCCCGATTCCGTCCCGGAGGTTCCATGCCGAAAAGCGGCACGCCCCGCATCGACGATCCGCATGAGGCCCCGGCGCGGGCGTCGCTCGTTCTGGCGTCCCTGATCATCGTTGCCGCGGTGGCCAACTTGAACCTGTCGGTGGCCAACGTGGCGCTGCCGGCGATCGGGAAGGCCTTCGACTCCTCCCAGAGCGCGCTGAACCTGATCGCCGTGGGGTATTCCCTCGGCCTGGCCGCATCGGTGCTCTATCTGGGTGCCGTCGGCGACCACTACGGGCGCAAGCTGCTGCTGCTCCTCGGCGTCACCCTGTCCGTCCCCGCCTGCCTGCTCGCCGCGTACGCGCCGACCGACACGGTCCTGGTGACGGCCCGGATCCTCGGCGGGCTGTCGGCCGGCATGGCCTTCCCCACCACCCTGGCCCTGATCACCGCTCTGTGGGCAGGTCCGGGGCGGACGAAGTCGATCGCGCTGTGGTCGGCTCTGGGCGGCGGGATCTCCCTGCTCGGTCCGGTGATCGCGGGCGCCCTGCTCGAACGCTTCTACTGGGGTTCGGTGTTCCTGGTCACCCTGCCCCTCGCCGCGGTCGCGCTGGTCATGGCCCTGCTGTTCATCCCCGCGCACGCCAACGAGTCGGCCGAACCGGTGGACCACCTCGGCGGCGTCCTGTCCGTCCTCCTGGTCGCGGGACTGGTGCTGGCGATCAATTTCGCCGCCGTCCCCGGCCAGGGGGCGCTGGCCGGCGGCCTCGCCGTGATCGCCCTGGCCGCCGCAGCGGTGTTCTTCCGGCGTCAGCGCCGGGCTCCCAACCCGCTGTATGACCTGCGCATCGCCGCCCGGCGCACGTTCTGGGTCGCCGCGTGTGCGGGAATCATCGTGTACGGGGCCATGATGGGGTCGGCGTTCATCAGCCAGCAGTACCTGCAGAACGTGCTCGGGTACGACCCCGTCGAAGCCGGCGCCGCCATCCTCCCCCTCGTCGTGATGATCGTGCTCGTGGCACCGCGGTCCGCGAAGCTGGTCGAGACACGCGGCGCCCGCACGACCCTGCTGACCGGTTACGCGTTCCTCTTCCTCGCCTTCGCCTGGATGCTGCTGTTCTGGGGCGAGGACAGCAGCTACTGGCAGATCGGCTTCGCCTACGTGCTCATCGGAACCGGCTCCGGCTTCGCGGGGACGCCCGCATCCCACTCGCTGACCGGATCGGTGCCCGTGCAACGGGCCGGCATGGCCTCAGGCACCGCCGACCTGCAACGGGACCTCGGCGGAGCCGTCATGCAGTCCGTCATGGGCCTGCTCCTCACCGCCGGCTACGCCTCGGCCTTCAGCGCGGCGATCACCGCCTCCCCCGGGAGCGGGAAAGTGTCGGACCAGGTCCAGAGCGAGCTGACGAAGTCGTTCGCCTCCGCCGAGCAGGTCGCCCAGCAGTACCCCCGGTACGCCGACCAGATCGTCGCAGCGGCCCGCCAGTCGTTCCTCCACGGCGACGACTGGGCGTACACCGTCGGCCTGGCCGCGATCGCCCTCGGCGCGCTGCTGATCTTCTTCATGTTCCCGCGCCGGGACGCCGAGCGGGAACTCCTGCGGCGCTACCGCGCCGAGGACTCCGCCGACGCGGCCACCGGGGGCAGGCGGAGCGGGCCGGAAGCCTGAAAGGGCTGCCGACCGGCCGACCGAACGGCTGTCGTGCGCGGCCGTCGGACGCGGGGCCGAGGCGGTGCCGCGGGCCGGTCCCGCCCGTCCGCACCCGGCAGGCGTCCCGGCGTCCGGAAGCGGCCGCTCCCGGACGCCTCGGCCGGTGCCGGCCCGCCGGCGCTGCGGGGACCTCCGCGCCGGACCCGTGGTCACGGACCCGGCCGGGCCTCGCCGTCGCGCTGATCGTCGAGGCGGACGGTCAGGCGGGGCCACTGCCCGGACCACCGCGCCAAGTCCTCCGCGGTCGGCGACCAGTGCGGAGGCAAGGCTTCGTCGGGCAGGAAGCGGACGCAGGTGCCCGTGGTCCCGTCGGGTTCGACGGGCTGGAGCCCGGTCACCGGGACGCCGTACTCGTAGCGCTGGCTCCAGGCCCCGTGGAGACGGCGGTTGGTATGGATCAGCCACTCGCTGAGCGCCGCAACGACGGACATGCCGCGACGCGGGTGTCCGTCCGGAAGCCGCTCCGCCTCCGGGAGGTCGAAGAACCGGAGGTCCTTCGTGGCCATGACCGGCTTCCTGACCACGCGGCCGTGCGCGTCGACCCGGGTGTCGGTGCCCCGGCCGTCGTCCTGCACCGACACCGAGCCGTCGGCGTGGAGGGTGACCACACACCGTCCGCCGCCCCGGCTCGCCGCTTCGTCGGCGGCGTAGGCGACGATCTCGAGGACAAGGTGTTCGGGCCCGCCCGGCGCGAACCGCGCGGGTTCCCGGCGGATCCGGCCGAGATGGTCCGCGTCCACGGTGGCGGCCCAGTCGTGTGTGGTGTTGACCCAGGGAGCCTTCGATCCGTCCATCCGGCAAGTATCCGCCGGGTGCGTGAGGATCCTGCGCGAGGGACCCCGTTGCCACCCCTGGGCGCCACACCACCGGGGCGGTGCCGCAGCGTTGCGGGCACTACTTCGGGGGTGTGCGGGCCGCCGCCACGATCCGCTCCAGCGCCGCGGCGTGCCGCTGGAAGGCCTGGCGCCCGTACGGGGTGAGGCACAGGTGGGTCTGCCGTCCCGTGCGGTTGCGGGTCTTGCGGACTTCGACGTACCCGGCGGCCGCCAACGCTGCCACCTGCTTGGACAGAGCCGAGTCGCTGGTATCGACCGCATCCCGCACGAATCCGAACTCCACCAGATCGGCCGGAGCCAGCAGTGCGACCACCGAGAGCCGCGCCGGAACGTGCAGGAACTCGTCGAAGTCGGGGTCCATCAGGCGCCGTTCCTGCGGATGACGGACCCGAGGACCGGGCGCAGCACATACGAGGCGGCTACCGCCGCGAGGGCGGTGACGGCCGCGGCGAGCGTGTGCCGTGCCGGCAGGCCGGCGAAGTGGGCCGCGATGGCCGCCGTCCAGAAGAGCGCGAGGAGGAGGACGCCCACGGCCGCGTAGAACAGCGCCTCCGGGCCGGTGGTCCTGCGTCGGACGGAGGCCCTGCGCTGGTATACGAAGAGCCCTCCCAGGGTCAGGCCGTTCCCCACCACGATCGCGGCGGTTCTCCAGGAGCCCTGCAGGTCGAAGGAGGAGCACACCGCGAACAGGCCCAGCGCCGCGGCGATCAGGTAGGGACGGGAGTGGGCGTGGCGCAGGTATCCGTCGAGCGTCTGCTCCTGACGGTGGTGTATGGCGTCGAGGGCGGCTTGGGCGTCGTGGGGGGTCATCGGGGTGGCGTTCCTGGTCATCGATCCTCCGAGTGCTTTCCTGTGAGGAAAGTACCACCTTCTTTCCTTTCCGGAAAGAAGGTGGTCGGCGCAGTGGCGGGAACAGGCCCGACCGGTCCCATGCCCTGAGCTCTCGTCAGAGGGCCTCGGCAGCAGGGGCGGTGGCGCGATTCGCCGCACGGGCCTGCGTCCTCGCGACGCCCCCGGAGCGGACCCGGTCCGGGGCGGGGCGGGTCAGCCCCTCTCGGTGTCAGCCCCTGCGGCGGCGGTTGCGGGCGACGACGGCGCGGGTGACCACGGGCGGGAGCAGGTCCTTGGCCAGCCTGCGCCAGCGGGCACCGGGTCGGCGCGCGGCGGCGGGAGCGGGGGGCCGCGCGGGTTGCGTCCTCGGCGCGGGGTGCAGCGGCTGCGGGGGCTCGGGCGCGGACACGCCCTGGTCCCCGATGCGTACCAGGGGGCGGCCGTCGATCACGTCCACGCCGTGCCAGAGGTCGGTGCGCTGCTCCAGCCACGCGAGCAGTGCCGCCTGGTGGGGTGCCGGGTCTCCCCAGGTCGCGTAGAGCTTCGAGGCCGAGACGCAGACGGGGTTCAGTTCGCCGGTGACCACGGCGGTCCAGACGGCGGCCGCGACACCGGGGCAGTGCTCGGAGCGGTAGTCGTCGAAGACCACCACGGCATCCGGGGCGGCGACGCGGCGGGAGGAGGCGATGTCGGTGGCGACGTGCTCGTAGAGGTGCGAGGCGTCGACGTGCACGAATCGGCAGCTCGCCGGCTTGACCCGGTCGGCGACGACCGAGGTGGGGGCCTGTATGAGCGTCGGCAGCGCTTCGTGGAAGGCCAGGTAGTTCGTCTCGAAGCCGCGCCGGGTGAGCGTGGGGTAGGAGCTGCGGTTCTCCGCGGCGTTGACGTCGTCCGTCGCGGGCGAGTCGAAGAGGTCGCAGACGGTGAACTCCTCGCCGGGCCGCAGGTACCGTCCGAGGAAGATCGCGCTCTTGCCCAGGAAGGCACCGAGCTCCAGCAGGTCGCCCTGCTGGCGCTCATCGCTGTTCTGGCGCGTCAGGAACCAGTCGAAGAGCACCTGGTCGTAGGCCGAGAACCAGCCTTGGACCTCCCGGTACGCGGTGGGGGCGGGCGGGGTCGGCCCATCGTCGGGGGTGGTGACGGAAGCATGTGAGGCATGCGGCACGGAGAGTCGTCCTCCAGCGGAGTGGCATCGGTTTCCACGCGGGTACCCGGCCGGGTAGCGGAACCCTAAGCCCTGGGTGGACGTGTGACGAGATGTGAGCGGGACCGACCTTGTGGTTCCCGCCCCGCGCGCCCCGTGTGCCGCACCCCGCCATGCGGGCCACACGCCGTGCCGGAAGGGGAGCGGACGGCGTGTGAGTGATACTTGGCCCTCACCACGCCCCGCGGCGGGACGCGGTGCGGCCGACGACGAGGGAGCCGTACATGACCACGGCGAAAGACCTGTTCAGCATTGCGCTGGAGCCCCGGCCGGAGGGCTCTCCGGGGCAGGGCGATCTGTCGTTGTCCCTCGCGGGCGCGGAACTGGTCGACCTGCTGCGTGTCGAGGCCGTCGCCCTGGACGGCGATCTGATCGTGCCGGGTCCTCGGCCGGACCTGGACGACCGGCTGCTGGGTGCGGCGGCGGCCGTGCTGGTCCGGCAGGTGCCGTACGAGCACGTCGAGGACTGGCTGTGGCGCAGGGGCCGTGACCTCGCCGCGGCCTATCAGGAGGCATTCGAGGAGGACGGGCTGCTGGCGCGGGCGCGGCGCGGCCGGCTGGGCCTGGGGGCGGAGCGGATGGAGCTCGTCGACACGCCTGCCCGGCATCGTGCGCAGCGTCGTTGGCAGGCGGGCGACCCCGTCCTCGGGGCCCTCGCCGCGGCCATCGGCATCGACGGTGGTGAAGGCGCCGGCGATGACGGCGGACCGGGCGGCGAGGCGGTGACGACCGTGCTCGCCGCCGTCAACGACGCGGTGATGGAACTGGAGGCGGTGCGCCAGCGGCGTTCCATCGAGAACGCGGCCTTCGCCAACGTGTGGCGGGTCCCGTAGGCACCGCCCTGGCAGGGCCGCGGCGCGTCGTGGGCCGCGGGAGCGCAGCCCCGGCGCCCTCCCTCTCCCCCGGCGGGCCCGGCACGCTGTCGGGGGGACGGTCGTGCGGTGGCGGCCGGTGGCCCTGCCCTCCCGTCGCATGAGGGGCAAGGCCACCGGTGGCTGCCGTTTCCGATCGGGTGCGGCTACTTGGGCATCAGGACGGTGTCGACGATGTAGACGTTGGCGTTGGCGGTCTTGACGTTGCCGCAGACCACGTTGGAGGTGTCGTTGACCTTGTAGGCCTCGCCGGAGCCCATGGTGGTGACCATGCCCTTCTGGAGGGTCTCGAAGCTGCCGTTCTCCAGCTGCTGCGGGGTGAGCTTCTGGCCGACGACGTGGTAGGTCAGGATCTTGGTGAGGGTGTCCTTGTCGGCGAGGACCTTGTCGAGGTCGGCCTTGGGGATCTTCGCGAAGGCGTCGTTGGTCGGCGCGAAGACCGTGATGTCCTTGGCGTTGTTGAGGGTGTCGACGAGGCCGGCCTGCTTGACCGCGGCGACCAGCGTGGACAGCACCGGGTTGTTGGAGGCCGCGGTGGCGACCGGGTCCTTGGCCATGCCGTCGAACGAGCCCGCTCCCTCGGCGGGGACGCCGGCACAGGCCGGGCCGAAGGGCTCGTTGCCGGTGGACGCGTCGTCCACCGGGGTGTTCGCGCCGGTCTTGGCCTCGTCGCCGGCGGCCGGTGCGGCCTTGGTGTCGCCGGAGTCGGAGCACGCGACGAGGGAGAAGGGCAACAGCGCGGCCGCGGCCACGGCGATCGCGGTACGGCGGATCTGCAGGGTGTTCATCATCAGTCGCTCCCCTTGAGCTTCTGTCGGTCTGTCAGGGTGGTGGGGGTTCGGGGGTGGTTCGGGGGTGGTGCTGCCGGAACGGGCCCTGGAGTGGGCCGGGCCGGGGGTCTAAGGGACGGTGACGAAGACGCTGTGCCAGCCGCTCGCCCCGTCGGGGATGGTCCGCGCGCGTTCCTCGGTCTGGACCTGGCCGGTGCCGTCGGTGGCACGGACGGTGATCGTGTGCCCGCCCGGGTCGGCGTTCCAGGGGTAGGACCACTGGCGCCAGGTGTCGACGGTGTCCTGGACGGCCAGGTCCGCGTCCCGCCAGGGTTCGTCGTCGATACGGACCTCCACGCGGGTGATGCCGCGGCGCTGGGCCCAGGCGACCCCGGCGACCGTGATGGGGCCGGCGGCGGGGCGGGCGAAGGGCTTGGGGGTGTCGATCCGGGCCTGGGTCTTGACCGGCGCGCGACGGGCCCACTTCCGCTTCACCCAGTAGGGGTCGTAGGCGTCGAAGGTGGTCAGCTCGATGTCGGTGATCCACTTGCAGGCCGACACGTACCCGTACAGGCCTGGGACGAGCATGCGGACGGGGAAGCCGTGGTCGAAGGGCAGCGGTTCGCCGTTCATGCCGACCGCGAGGATCGCGTCGCGGCCGTCCATGACGTCCTCGACCGGTGAGCCGAGCGTCATCCCGTCCACGGACCGGGCCACCAGCTGGTCGGCCGGGCCGCCCTTCGACGGCGGTTTCACCCCGCACTCGGCGAGCAGCGCGGCCAGGGGGACGCCGAGCCAGCGGGCGGTACCGAGGTAGGGGCCGCCGACCTCGTTGGAGACGCAGGTCAGGGTGATGTCGCGTTCCACGAGCGGGCGGTCCAGGAGCTCGTCGAGGGTGTAGGTGCGCGGTGTGGTGACGCCTTTGCCGTGGAGGCGCAGCCGCCAGCTGCCGGCGTCGACCCTGGGGACGGTCAGAGCGGTGTCGACGCGGTAGAAGTCGGCGTTGGGGGTGGTGAAGGGGCTGATGCCGGGCACCTTCAACCGGGCTCCGGCCGGTACGGGCGGAGCCGGGGAGGCCGGTGGGGGCAGGACCAGGCCGGCGCGGGAGGCGACCGCTCCCTGCCCCTGCCGGCCGGAGAGGAACCGGCCGAGGGCGCCTGCCGATGCGGCCGCCACAGCGGTCAGGGCCGCCGAGGCAAGGAAACCGCGCCTGCTCCATCCTTCGGTGCCGCTGTGCCCGTCCCCGGCCGCCGGTGCCGGAACGGGTACCGCCTTGGAGGCCAGGACGTACAGGGCGGTTGCCCCTGCGAGTGCTCCGGCGATCGAGGGCAGTGCATCGCCGATTCCGGTGGAGTCCGGGCGGCTGAGGGCCGCCGCGGAGCCGACGATCCCGAACAGCAGCACGCCGGCGGCACCGGCCCGCCGGTGGTCCAAGGCCAGGATGCCCAGACCGACGGCGATGACGGCGAGGATCGCCAGGATTCCCGACTGCAGGACGGTCTTGTCGTTCTCCCCGAACGTACGGATCGCGAAGTCCTTCACCGCGGCCGGGGTCCGGTCGATCACCGCGCCGCCCACCACCGTCACCGGCCCGGCGGCCGGCCGCACCCAGCCGGCGACCAGCTCGGCCACGGCGAGCGCCATGGCAGCGGCCAGAACGCCGGCCGACGCGCCCAGGGCGGCGCGGGGAAGGGTGCTGCGGAAGTGGTTCACGTACCGGATTCGGCAGCATCCACCTGGCGGATTGGCCAGACACCCGAAAGAGTGACCCGCGCGCCGGAAAGGTGCCGGCGGTCCGTGGTGCGAGGGGCCCGGCCGCGACCCGCGAAGGCGGCGCCGGCACGCAGCGGGACAGGAGTGCTGCCCGTGGGCACGGTGGTCGCCGCTCCGCGGCACCCGCGGCGGCACGCCCCCGTCACGCCCCCCCTTCGCGGGCCGGGCGCGGGCGTCGAACCCGCCGGCGCGCAGGTCGGCGTTCCGGCGCTTCACCCAGAGGCCCGGAGGCGCCGACCCGGGGGCCTGCGCCGCGCCGGAGGGTTGCCGCCGCTCCCCGTCGGTCCCGGAGTCGGGGCCGCCGAGGTCCCACCCCTTGCTCGACCTATCGATTTTCGATAGATTTCGATTGTGGGTCGATGGAGGGATGGGTCATGGGCAAGCTGACCGTGCGGGCGTTGCGCGTCGTGCTCGGGGTGGTGTTCGCCGGCACCGTGTTCGTGCAGGCGGGGATGGTGTGGGCGTTGGTCACGGGCGAGACGGAGGGGGGATCGCTGCCGCTGACCCCGATGCGCGTGATCGTGGCCCTGGGGATGGTGGCGGCCCAGGTGGCCCTGGTCTGCGTGTGGCGGCTGACGGCGATGGTGCGGCGCGGGACGGTGTTCTCCCACGCCGCGTTCCGGTACGTGGACGGCGTGATCGGCGCGATCACGGCTGTGGCCGTGCTGTGGTTCGCGGTCACGGCGGTCAACGCCCCCGGCCAGCGGGAGGATCCGGGCGTTACTGTGATCATGGGCGGGATCGGCTTGGCCATCCTGGGGGTCGCGCTCATCGTGCTGGTACTGCGGATGCTGCTCGCGCAGGCCGTCGCGCGCGACGGCGAGGCGGCACGGATGCGGGCCGAGTTGGACGAGGTGATCTGATGCCCATCACCGTCGACATCGACGTGATGCTGGCCAGGCGGAAGATGTCCGTGGGCGAACTCGCCGACCGGGTGGGGATCACGCCGGCCAACCTGGCGGTGCTGAAGAACGGCCGCGCCAAGGCGGTGCGCTTCGCGACGCTCGCCGCGCTCTGCGAGGCGCTCGAGTGCCAGCCGGGCGACCTGCTGCGCTGGGAGGCCGGGGACACCGCCGCGCAGGACGGCGCGGGGGGCGAAGCCGCCGGGTCCGGGCTGCCCGGGCAGCACCGGCAGGGCTGAACGGCCGCGGAGCCGTACCGGCGGTGCGTGGTGCCCCGGGCGATCGCGGGATGTGAGGGGCGTGTTCAGGGGCAGGTGCGTACGCCGTCCAGCCAGGCGGGGCCCTTGATGTAGATGTTGGTGATCCATGCCCGGTATTCGGGCAGGTAGGACCAGGCGTCGTTGGTGTAGCCCTCGGCGGTCACGGGTTCGGCGTGTTTCTGGCAGTCGACGCGCACCGTGGTGGGGCCGGGGAACTTGTGCACGCGCGGGCTGCCGGTGGAGGGCTCCTGGTGGGTCCACACGTCGGTGCCCCAGGTGCTGAACGTGCCGGGCGCCTGCGTCGGCGGCGCGATGCGGACCGCTCCGGCATAGTCGCCGCCGAGCCGTACGTCGGCGACGGTGATCCGGGTGCCCGATTCCCGGGCCTCGACCATCCTGCCCGCGCCCAGGTAGATCGCGATGTGGTGGATGGAGCCGCCCGAGCCCCAGGCCAGGAGGTCTCCCGGGAGGAGCGGGGCGGTCCCCTCGGCGGCGGTGAACCGCTGCCGCACCTGCGGTGCGTGGAACTGGTGGTAGGCGTTGCCGGGCAGGGGGTCGCCGCCGGCGGCGCGGGCGTAGGCGTAGCGGACCAGTCCCGAGCAGTCGAAGCCGAGCCGCTCGGGGTCGTGGGCGCTGTCCGGGTCGCTGGGGTCGACCTGGCCGTAGGTCGGGCCCGGCTGCGGCCCGTGGCCGCCGCCCCAGGTGTACCAGACGCCGATCTGTTCGCAGGCGGCCGCCACGGCCTGCTCCGCCGTGGTGGAGGCGCCGGCGGCGAGCACCCGGCACTCCCCCGCCGCCGCCCTGGGGGCAGCGGTGGCGCTGTGGGCGCCTTCCCCCGCGGCCAGGAGGGTGAGTGCCGCCACCGCCGCCACCGCTGTCGTGCGCATCGCCATGTCCGGTCCCCCGTTTCCGCCGCGCGGTCGTCCGGCCGCGGGCCGTCGTGCCCGTGGTGTCCTGTCCGGGCGCTTCCGAGACTGTCGCCCGCCTCCCCCGTGTGTCGAGCAGGCGCGGGTCGCCCGCTGCGAACGGGAAACGGGAAACTTCCGGGAAACCCCTTCCGGTCTGGGGTTTTGAGTGTCCGTCACCCGTGAGGGGCGGTGTCCTGGTCGGTCGGCTGGAACCCGGGCGCGGCACACCGCATCCCTTGGGGTGGCCGGGGGTCGGCCGGGGCGGTTGCCCTCGCGGGCCGGCCACGCCTTCGCCCCGACCCGACCTGCCCGAGCCTGACCGAACCGAACCGAACCGGAGAGTGCCGCCGATGAACCCTCAATCACCGCCGGGGCCCCTGGGCAGAGCGCTCCGCGTCGTGCGGAGATATCCGCGCCGTGCGCCGCTGACCCTCGCCTATGTCTGCCTGCTGCTGGCCGGCCACGCCTGGATCGGCCGGGTGTCCGACGAACGGGCGGCGGCCGTGCTGGGGTACCTCAGCACCAACCTGGACAACCTGCGCGACCATCCGCTGGCGGCGCTGGCCGGCAGCGCGCTGTTCTTCGACGGGACGCTCACCGATGTGGCCTCGACGGACTTCGTGGGCACCCTGATCACCCTGGGGCTGGGGGTGTGCTGCTTCCTGGCCTGGGCGGAATCGCGGTGGGGGAAGCGGCGTGCGGTGGCGGTGTTCCTCGGCGGGCATGTCGTGGCGACCCTGCTCACCGCTGCCGTCATCACCGTCGCGCTGCGGTACGGCTGGTATCCGGCGGCGGTGCGACAGTCCTTGGACTACGGGGTCAGTTACGGTGCGCAGACGGTGCTGGCGGTCGGCACGCTCGCCCTGCCCCGCCGGGGGCGCCTGCCCTGGGCGGCTTTCGTCCTCGCGTGGCCGCTCGGCGGTGCCGAGTGGTCCGGGCCGCTGCCGGACTTCACCACCGTCGGCCATCTCACGGCGGCAGTGATCGGCTTCGGGCTGCTGGCCGTCCCGGCCTTCCGGCGGCCGCGGGCCGGTGCCGCGGGACCGCCCCGCACCGTGGCGGACGGCGGGCCGCGGCCGGGTGCTCTCGCGCGGCCGGCGTCGCCGGCGGGCGGATCCGGGCAGCGTTCCTGACCGGCCGCTCCCCCTTTGCGGGTTCTCCCGGGGCGGGCTATTGGGGTGTGTCGGCAGGGGCGAAGTGCACGTCGTAGCGGTCCTGTTCGGGCAGGAGCGCGGCGAAGGTGTCCAGGCCGTGCCGGATGCGGCCCAGGGTGCGGAAGTAGTCGAAGCGGTCGACGGCCGGGGTCAGCAGGACGAGCAGGTCCGCCGTGGCTGCGGGAGAAGCGCCGAACGCGTGGACGTGGCCGGGCGGTATGCAGACGAGTCCGCCGGCGGCCACGGTCGTGGTGCGGTCGTCGAGGGTGAAGCGGGCGCTTCCGTCGAGTACGTAGAACACCTCGGTCGACCGTGCGTGGTGGTGGGCGGGGGCGCCGGTGGCGCCGCGGGGGAGGGTGAAGCGGTTGGCTCCCACCGCCGCGCCGGTGTCGGATGCGTCCGCGAGGAGGCGGAACCCCCCGCCGTGGGGGAAGTCGATCCGCTCGGCCTGCTCGGCGTGCACGATCAGGGGCTGTCGGGGGGCGTTCATCGGCGGTCTCTCCTGTGGTCTGCGGCGTGTCGTGGATGCGGTTCCATTCGATCCCGGGAAGCGGTCGTGATCCACCGGCTGTTGGAGAAGACAGAGATCACCGGTCGTGACGAATCGCTGCGGGAGGCGGACGGGTGGAACTGCGGCAGTTGAGGTATTTCGTGGCTGTTGCCGAGGAGGGCGGCTTCGGGCGGGCGGCGCAGCGGCTGGGGATCGTCCCGTCGGCCGTCAGCCAGCAGATCGGCCGGCTCGAACGCGGTTGGGGGGTGGTCCTGTTCGAGCGTACGACCCGGCGGGTGCGGCTCTCCTCGGCGGGCGAGCGGTTGCTCCCCGAGGCCCGTGCGGTTCTGGCGGCTGCCGAGCGCACGGTGCGGGTGGCCGCCGATGTCACCGCGGGTGCCGACGGTGTGCTGCGGCTGGGCGGTGTCCACGGCCCCCGGGACCGGCTGGGGCGTGTTCTGGCGCTCCTGTCCGCTGCCGCTCCCCGGCTTCAGGTGCGGCTGCGGAGGATGCCGGTCGGCGATCGGCTGGCCGCGGTACGTTCCGGGGAGCTCGACGCCGCCCTGGTGCGGGCGGTTCCTTCGGCGGCCGGCCTGGAGTTGCTGCCGCTGTGGAGCGACCCGCTGCATGTGGCCCTGCCCCAGGGCCATCCGCTGGCGGCCGAACGGGCTGTGGGGCTGGACCGTTTGGCGGGGCTCGCGCTGCGTCTGGCTCCGCGCGCGGAGAACCCGTACTTCCACGATCTGGTCGTCGACGCGTGCCGCAGGGCGGGGGGCGTGCCGCCCGCCGGGCCGCCCTTCGCCGGTCTGCAGGCCACGCTCGCGGCGATCGGCACGGCGCGCGAGGCGTCGTGGACCGTCTTCTACGAGGTCCAGGGGATGCCGTCGGTCCCGCGGGTGGTGGTGCGCCCGCTGGCCGGCCTGAGCGTGACGACGTCCCTGGCGGTCCGTCCCGGTCCGCCCGATCCGGCCCTGCGCCATCTCCTGGCGGCGCTGCACCGGGTGGAGGGCGCCGTCGGGCCGGCCGCGGGGGGTGTGCGCGGGTAGGCGGGGTGCGGGCGCTCTCGGGCACGTGCGCTGCCTTCGGCGCTGGCAGCCTGTGGCCTGTTGCCGGGCCGCCGTGGGCCGGCCGTGTGCCGGGCGACCGTGCGACCGCGTCCTGTCCCCCGCAAGGAGTCCGGGCGCCCGGTCGGGCGGGATGTCCGGCCTGAGGAGGAGGAGTTCTGTGTGTTCAGCGTAGTTTCGGGCGGGCGGGTGATGCGGCGTGTCGCCGGTCTCCTCGTGGCGCTCGCCCTGTCGGCCGGTGTGCTGGGCGCGGCCGCGCCCGCCGCCCATGCCGATCCGGACCGGCCGCTGACGGTCGTCGACTGGGACATCAGCGGTCTCGAGCACGGCGGCCAGGGGCACCACGACCGGTACTGGAACATGATCGACCAGGTGCACCGGATCAGCGGCCACGACTTCTACCAGGTGCTGGACGAGACCACGACGATGCCCGACCGGCTGATCCAGATCCGGGTGAGTCACGCCGGGCAGTACGTGGTGTCCCTCTACTACTGGGCCAACACCCTGTATCTGGCCGGGATCTACCAGCCCGGGCAGCCCGACGGCACCGGCAACCGGCACTACGTGTTCCCCGACGGCTATCCCGACGCGTTCGAGCGGGTCCTGGGGGTGCGGGCCCACCGCCTGCCCTGGAACGGGAGTTACGCCACCCTGCCCGGCGGTGGCGCCCGCGCGGAGCGGCGGCTCACCCCCCAGAACCTCCAGAACGCGCTGCTGACCCTGCGCAACACCCAGCAGCTCCTCACCACCGGGGCCGGCCGGCAGACCGTCGGTTCGTACCTGGTGGACGTCATCGGCGCGACCGCCGAGGCGGCGCGCTTCGGGTACGTCTTCGACGTGATCCGGCAGAACATCGCCCACCACGCGTCGACGCCGATCGGCCCGTTCGGTGCCGACCTCGAAACCAGCTGGGGCCAGTTGTCCGCCTGGGTGTACGCGCGGCTGCGCAACCCGGCCGGGAACGGTTTCACCATCGGTGCCCAGGGCTACAGCAGGTACTACCCGACGGTCGCCGCGCTTATCGCGAACCTGGGGTACATCCAGCTCAACGGGCACAAGCGGGGCGGCTGACACCGGCCGCCGCCCTGTGCGGCGGCGGCTCCGGGACGGGGGTGAAGGAGGCGCTCCAGTCCCGCGGTGACATCCCGTACCGCTGCCGGAAGACCCGGCTGAAGTGGTTGGGGCTGACGAAGCCCCAGCGGTGCGCGATGCGGGAGACGGTCTTCCCGCGTCCCGGTCGGGCCAGTTCCCGGGCGGCCTCTTCCAGGCGGCGCTCGCGGATCCAGGTGCCGACCGTCGTGGCGTCCTGTGCGAAGAGCCGGTGCAGGTAGCGGACGGACATGTGGTGTGCGGCGGCGATCGAGCGTGGGGAGAGGTCCGGGTCCGCCAGGTGCAGGCCGATGTGGGCGCGGACGCGTGCCATCAGGTCCGCGGTCTCCGCGGTGACGGGGCCTTGGCCGGTGGCGGGCCGGGCTGCCGGTCGGGTGCCGGCGGCGGCCCGTTCCGTGATGAGGGTGGCCAGCATGCCCGCGATGTGGCCGGCCATGCGGCCGCCGGTTTCGGCGCCCAGGTCCGGGGCCGCGTCGGCGAAGGCGGCCAGGGAGCGGGAGACGGCGGTGTCCAGGCCCGGGGCGGGCCGGACGGTGCTCCCCAGGACGGCCGTGAGGTCTGCCTGCGGGACGGCGAGCACGGCGCGCGGCAGCCGGAGCAGGTGCGTGCGGGAGGGCTCGGGAAACTCCACGGCGAGTTCGCCGCCCGAGGGCAGCAGGGCCATGTCGCCCGGTGCCAGGCGTATCCGCCTGCCGCCGCGGGAGAGCAGTGCGGTGCCCGAGGCTTGGACGGCCACGACGACGAACGGCCCGCCGCTTTCGCCGTGGGCGCCGTCGTGGTCCGTGCGGTGGGGTGTGGCTTCGAGGGTGCGTATCCGGAGGTATCCGCAGTCGCCGGTCGCGGTCTCGGCGGCGAACAGGCCCGGCTCCGCCGCCCTGTCCGCTGCCCGGCTCCTGCCCTTGCCCGTGGCCCTGTCCGCTGCCCGGGCGGGAGGGGCTTGGGGGCGCGGGGGTGTGGGGTGGGTGCGGGCCGGTTCGGTGCGGTGCGCTTGCATGCCCGGAGCGTGCCCGGGGAGGGCGGTGGTTCGGATCCTGGAAACCTCCCAGTCTCCGCCGCCCGTCCCCCGGTCCGGCGCGGCCGGTCGGGGGATGCCCGGAGCCGGTATGTTCAGTTCATGATCATGAGAGGCCGGGGTGCGGAGAGCGCTCTGGTGCACCGGCTGCTGGACGGCGGGCGCTCGGGTATGAGCGGTGTACTCGTCGTGCGCGGCGATGCCGGGATCGGCAAGACGGCCCTGCTGGACCATGCGGTCGGGTCGGCTTCGGGCCTGCAGGTCACGCGGGTCGCGGGCGTCGAGGCCGAGCAGGAGCTCGGTTTCGCGGCCGTGCACCGCGTCCTGCTGCCGTTCCTCGGTGCCCGGAACCGGCTGCCCGGGCCCCAGCGCGCCGCGCTCGAGACGGCGTTCGCGATGGTGGACGGGACCGCGCCCGACCGGTTCCTGGTGGGGCTCGCCGTTCTCACCCTCCTCGCGGAGTCCGCCCGCGAAAGGCCGCTGCTGCTCGTGTGCGACGACGCCCAGTGGCTGGACCGGGAGTCGCTCGACGTCCTGGCGTTCGTGGGACGCAGGCTCCACGCCGACGGCATCGTCGCCCTCTTCGCGCTGCGCGACGACACGGCGGCGCCGCCGGCGCTGGACGGCCTTCCCGAACTCCGGCTCGGCCGGCTGCCGCAGGCCGATGCGCTGGCGCTGCTCATGGACCACGCCGGCGGCGGGATCGACCAGGTCGTGGCCGAGCGGATCATCGCCGAGGCGGCGGGCAATCCGCTCGCCCTGCGGGAACTGGCCCAGGGGCCTCATGTCGTGGAGGCGGGGTTCGCCGGGCCGCCGGCTCTCGGGCGGCGCCTGGAGGCCCGGTTCCTGCGGCGGGTTGAGGGCCTGCCGGTGCTGACCCGGACGGTGCTGTTGGCGGCGGCCGCCGACGCGACCGGCGATCGGGACGTGCTGCGGCGGGCGGTCCGGCACCTTTCGGGGGCCGGCAACGACGACCTGGCCGAGGCCTTCGACCAGGCCGAGCGGGAGGAGTTGTTGACGGCCCGGCCCGCTCCCGGTGCGTCCTCGTTCCGTCATCCGCTGATCCGCTCGGCCGTGTACGGGGGCGCGTCGCGGGCCGCGCGTCGTTCCGTGCACGCCGCGCTCGCCGCCGTGACCGACGCGTGCGCCGAACCCGAACGGCACGCCTGGCATGCGGCGGCCGCCGCGGACGGCCCCGATGAGCAGGTCGCCTCCGCGTTGCACGGCTGTGCCGAGCGGGCCGGGAACACCGGCGGCTACCTGGCCCGGGCCGCGTTCTTGCAGCGGGCCGCGGATCTCACCGACGATCCGGTCCGGCGGGCCACGTGGCTGCTTGAGGCCTGTGCGGCGGCCCTCATGGCCGGTGCCCCGCGTCGGGCCGAGGAGCTCCTCTCCCGGCTGCCGGCACCGGGACCGGCGGTGCCCGTGCTGGGCGCCCATGCCGGCCGGCTGGGCGGGCTGGCCCGCCTGATGCTGGGCGGAAAGGGGGCTGTCGGGCTCCTCCTGGATGCCGCCCCGGTGCTCTTCGAGCACGACCCGGCGTCCGGCCGTGACACGCTGCTGGAGGCCTTCGACGCCTCGATGGTCGCTGCCGGCCCCGGTGGCGGTGCCGGTGGTGGTGGCGGTGCCGGTGGTGGCGGTGCCGATGGTGGTGGCGGTGCCCTGCGGGTGGCCCGTGCCGCGCTCGGTGTCGCCGGCCGCGGGGACGCGGCGCCCGGTGCGGACGCGTGCGTCGCCGACCTGCTCCTGGACGGTCACGCCCGGCTGGTCGCCGTCGGCTACCGCGCGGGCGTGCCGTCGCTGCGGGCGGCCCTCGCGGCGATGACCCGGCCCGGCGCGGAAGAGGGCGGAGCGGTCCGCTGGAGCCTGCTGGGGATGGTCGCCGCCGTCGAGTTGTGGGACATCGACGCCCTGGGGGAATGCGGGCGGCGGTACGCCGATGCCGCGCGCGGCCACGGGGCGCTGCGCATGCTCCAGATCAGCGCACACGCCAACGCGACCTCGGAGGTGTTCCGCGGCAACCTGGTCGGTGCGCAGGCGCACTTCGCGGAGTTCAAGGACATCGCGGACGCGACCGGGGCCGATCCGCGGTTGTCCCACCCCACCGATGTGATGCTGCACGCCTGGCGCGGGGACGAGGCGGCGACTCTGTCGGCGGTCGCGGCGCAGCGGGAGCTGTGTCCCGAGGCGCCCGGCGGGATCCAGGCGCAACTGGCCCGTGCGGCACTGGTCGTGCTCGGGCTGGGCGGGCGCCGCTACCCGCAGGCCCAGGCCGCGGCCCAGGCGGTTCTCGACGATCCGCCGCCGCACTGCGCCGGGCTCGGCCTTCCCGGCCTGGTCGAGGCCGCCGTCCGCAACGGCGATCCGGGCGTGGCCTCGCGGGCGTTGGAGCTGCTGGCCGAGCGGGCCACGGCCAGCGGCACCCCGTGGGCGCTGGGGCTGCTGGCCCGAAGCCGCGCCCTGGTCGCGCCGGGACCGGCGGCGGAGGAGCTGTTCCGGGAGGCGTCCGCGCATCTGGAGCCGACGCCGCTGCTGACCGAGAAGGCGCACACGGACCTCCTGCACGGGGAGTGGCTGCGTCGGCAGCGCCGCAGGCACGACGCCCGGGTGCTGCTGCGGCGCGCCCACGAGCGGTTCGCCTCGATGGGGGCGGCCGCCTTCGCCGAGCGGGCCCGTCTGGAGCTGCGGGCCACGGGCGAGCAGGCGCGCGGGCGGGACGCGGGGGCGGGGCGGCAGCTGACCCCGCAGGAGTCCCGGGTCGCGCGGTTGGCGGCTCGCGGTGCTACCAATCAGGAGATCGCGACGGACTTGTTCCTCAGCGCGAGCACGGTGGAGTACCACCTCGGCAAGGTCTTCCGGAAGCTCGGCGTCTCCTCGCGCCGGCAGCTGGCGGGGTCGCTGCCCCGGGGGTAGCGGCGGGCCCGCGGGGGTGGCCGGTGCCGGGGGGTGGCTGTGTCGCCGGCCGGTGGCACAAGGGCTGGTCGGGGCGGGTGAATCGTCATCTAAGATTCAAGCTGGCCGCGGGGCCGGGGCTCGTCGCTGTGTGCGGCGACCGCGGAAGGGCCAGGCCGGCCGGTCGATGAGAGCGGCCCGCGTCAGGGGTTCCGGTGCGGTCCGGACGGGGACCGTCTGACGCTGATCACGAAGCTCCCGGGGAATCGCGTGCCGTCGGCGTGCGTCTCAGTGGTGTGAGATGCCCAGCCCGCACGCCCACGCACAGGAGACCGCCGGGGAGAAGTGAGGTATGGCAGTGATCTGCGTCGGAGGCATGATCGGGATCGGCAAGACGAGTGTGGCCGAACTCCTCGCCAAGGAACTGGGCAGCGACGTCTTCTACGAGAGCGTCGAGGACAATCCGATCCTTCCGCTCTTCTACACGGCGAGCCCCGAGGAGATCCAGGCGAGGCGCTACCCCTTCCTGCTCCAGCTCTACTTCCTGCAGACCCGGTTCGCCTCGATCAAGGAGGCGTACAAGCAGGGCGACAACGTCCTGGACCGGTCCATCTACGAGGACTGGTACTTCGCCAAGGTCAACCACGACCTGGGCCGGATCAGCTCCCTGGAGATGCGGGTGTACGAGGGCCTGCTGGGCGAGATGATGCGCGAGATCGACGGCCTGCCGTACCGCAAGGCGCCCGACCTGATGGTCTACCTGAAGGCGGACTTCGAGACGGTGCTGCACCGGATCGGCCTGCGGGGCCGTGACTTCGAACAGGACGAGGGCCTCGTCGAGTACTACCGCACCCTGTGGTCGGGCTACGACGACTGGGTGAACCTGCACTACTCGGCCAGCGAGGTTCTCGTCGTCGACATGAACCGCACGGACGTCGTGCACAACCCCGACGACGCCGCCCGCGTGGTCCGGGAGGTCAAGGACGCCCTGGCCGCGGTCCGGCAGAACGCCGCGGCCGGTCTCTGACCCGCGGGCCGGTGGTCTCCCCCGTGCGGGGGAGACGGCCGCGACCTGCGGACGATGCCCGGACACCTGGCGGGTGGCGACGATCAGGACTCGTCCCGTCAGATTCAGATTCCGGAACCGGAGCTCACCATGCCGAAGTGGACCCTGCGCGTCATCGCCGTCCTCGCCGTCGCCGCCGCGATCGCCGCCCCCGCGGCGGTGGCCGCGCCCGAGCCGGCGCCCGCCGCAGCGGCGGCCCCCGTGGCCGCACGGGAGGCATCCGCGGCCGCGCCGGTGGGCTCCGCCGCCGCGCCGGAGACCGGGCTCGCCTCCGCCGGGCGCGAGACGACGCCGTCGGACCACGCCGTCTCCCTCTGAGCGACGCCCGGGGGCGGCGCCGTACCGGGGGCGGGGGTCCTCGTCGTCGTACCCGTGCGGTGTGCCCGTGCGGTGTACCCGGTGCCGAGCCGGGAGGGGGCGGGTGCGCTGCCGGCCCCCGGTAGGCGGCGGGCTTGCGTGCCCGCGTTCACCCCGTCGGGGCAATGGCCGGTGGTTCACGCGGCGGAAGGTGGTCTACTGCGGCTCGACCAGCGCAAACCGGCGTGAGCAGGAGGCAGTATGAGCGGCGTGGACCTGGATTTCGAACCGCCCGCGGAAGCGGGTGGGAGCGGCACGTTCCCGATGCGGGCGGGGGCCCTGCGCAGGAACGGCCATGTGCTCGTCGACGGCGTTGTCTGCAGGCTCACCGACGTCTCGATCTCGAAGCCCGGCCAGCACGGTCCGACCGAGGTGCATCTCGCGGGGGTCGACGTGTTCACCGGTGAGAAGCACGAGGACGTGCACCCCTCCTCCCGCGACGTGGAGGTGCCGGTGGTGGTCTGCACCGAGTACGTGCTGGCCGGTGTCGACGGCGGTCGCCTCCGCTTGGTGGACGTGTCCACGGGAGAGGCCGGGGAAGACGTCGCGCTGCCGGAGGGAGCCCTCGGCCGGGCCGTCGAGGGCGACTTCACCGCCGGCAAGGACGTCCGGGTCACCGTGACCCGCGCGCTGGGCCGGGCAGCGGTCACCGGCCACCGCGCGCGGTAGGCCCGGCGGCCGTGACCCGCGCACGGCGCCGTCCGCGCGGCTGGGACCTCCCGGCCGGACACACGCAAGACGCCCGGCCGGGAGGTCCCGGCCGGGCGTCTTCGATGTGCGTGGGCTGCCCGCTGGCGGCTTAGTACCAGTGGTGGGTCTGCCAGAAGTTCCAGGCGCCGACGGGGCTGCCGTAGCGCTCGTTCATGTAGTTCAGGCCCCACTTGATCTGGGTGGCCGGGTTGGTCTTCCAGTCGGCGCCCGCGGAGGCCATCTTCGAGGCCGGCAGGGCCTGGACCAGGCCGTACGCGCCGGAGGAGGCGTTGGTGGCGGTGTGGTTCCAGCCGCTCTCGCGGGAAACGATGTTGTTGAAGGCCGCGAACTGCGCCGGGTCCTTGATCATCTGCTGGGCGATCGCCTTGGCGCTCGTCGGGGCCGCCTGGGCGGGAACCGCGGCGAGCATGGAACCGGCGACACCGAGGGCGACGACGGTGCCCGCGAGGGCCTTCTTGGAGGCGGCGATGCGGCGGATGACGGAGTGGGACACGGAGATACCTTCCACAGGGGACAAGGGCGGTCGCGGCATGCCTGGGGCATGCGTGAGCCACTCACGCGGTGGAGAGGGGTTCGTCGGCGGCGGGTGAGGACCCGTGCCGCCCGGCGACTCATCCAGTTCTACAGACGCCCCGACCCCCTGGCAACGACCGCCATTACTAGGGGGCTTCGCAGTCAGGGACCGGCGGACCGGTGCCGGGCGGGGCGGGGTGGGCGCAGGTGGGAGCCGGATGAGGGGGGTTACGGGAGGGGTGCGGGGTCTACTATCGCGGTTCGTGTGTGACGTGAGTCCTATGGGGCGGGTCACCCCCGGGACGCCCGGACCTCACCGTCTGTCACTGGATGTACCCCTTTGAGAAACCGAGCAAATGTCCGTATTGCGCTGGATTCAAAGGAAATGAACAGTTTTGGGCTGTCCTTCTGTCCGACGCGGTCCGGCACGTGGAGTCGGGAGCACGCCCACGGAGGGCCCGGGTCTGGACCCGCCGGGGGTCGAGGTCGCCGGGGCGAGCCGCCCGCGATCGCCCGGAAGACCACGCCGCGGACCGCGGCGGACCGCGGCGGACCGCGGGAGGGCAGGCCGTGCGCGAGGTGCGGCGCGGGTTCGCGGCGGGCGGGGCGGCCGGCGGTAGGGTGCGGGCCGTGTCCGATCAGCAGCGTGAGCAGCAGCGGCGTGATCTCGCCGGCTACGGGGCCGAGCCGCCGCGCGCGGCGTGGCCCGGGGGCGCCCGTGTCGCCGTCAGCCTCGTACTGAACTACGAGGAGGGCGGGGAGCAGAACGTCCTGGAGGGCGACCGCACCTCGGAGGGGTACCTCCACGAAGTCGTAGGCGCGCCGCCCGTGACCGGCGGGCGCGACCTGAACGTGGAGTCGATGTTCGCCTACGGCTCGCGCGCCGGCTTCTGGCGCATCCACCGCACACTGGCGGCGCACCGTGCGCCACTGACCGTGTACGCCGTGGGACAGGCCCTGGAACGCAACCCCGACGCGGCGCGCGCGATGGGGGCGGCGGGCTGGGAGGTGGCGGGCCACGGCTGGCGCTGGATCGACTACCGGCACGTGCCCGAGAACGTCGAGCGGGACGACATCGCACGCACGGCCGAGGCGATCGGGCGGCTCGTCGGGCGCCGGCCGGTGGGCTGGTACACCGGCCGGACCAGCGCGAACACACGGCGCCTGGTCGCCGGGGAGGGCGGCTTCCTCTACGACAGCGACGACTACTCGGACGACCTGCCGTTCTATGTGGAGGCGGGCGGCCGGCGCCCGCACCTGGTGGTGCCGTACAGCCTCGACGCAAACGACTTCAAGTTCCTGATCGTCCACGGCTTCACCACCGCGGACGACATGCTCGCCTACCTGGTCGACACCTTCGAGACGCTCCGCGCCGAGGGCGCGGACCGGCCGCGGATGATGAGCGTCGGCATGCACTGCCGAATCATCGGGCGGCCCGGGCGAATCCGCGCGCTCGACGGGTTCTTGAAACACGTCGCGCAGCGGGGCGGGGCGTGGATGGCCACGCGGGAGGAGATCGCACGGCACTGGCTGGCCACGCACCCGCCCGCCGACTGACTGCACACCGTGCACGCACGGCGTGCAGGACGCAGGACGCAGGACGCAGGACGCCTCTAGGATGCCGGGCGGGCGGGGGCGTAGCGCAGAGGTCGTCGCGCGCGGTCTCCAAAACCGTGAGGACGCCGGTTCGAATCCGGTCGGCCCCGTCCGCTCCGCCCCTCGGCCACCTCGCGACCGTCCCCACGTCACCCTTCGGCCGCCGGCAGGGACCGGCGACCGAAGGGTGACGTGGGGACCGGTTCGCGCCGAACATTCCCGGCCCTGCCGGTCGCCCCGCAGGGCCTGCGCCTGCGGGGCCTGCGCCTGCGGGTCTACGCGGGGGTCTGGACCTTGTCGGGGTTGTCCTTGCCCACGACCACCGGGTCCGGCTTGGTGTCCGGCTTGGGGGTCGGGGCGGGCTTGTCGGGCTGGTGCTCGCAGTAGACCTTGCCCTGGTAGAACTTGCAGCCCGGCATGTTCTCCACGTCGCGGACCTTGTCCTTCTTGCCGTGACGCTTCTGGTTCTTCTCGCCCTTGTCGCGCTTGTCGTGCTTATCGCGCTTGTCGTGGTTCTGACCCTTCTCCCACGCCTCCTTCTTGCCGCTGTTCTCGTGACCGCTCTTCGCGTGGGCAGCGGCCGAGGTCGCGCCGGTCGCGGCCGGGGCGGCGAAAGCGCTGGTGGGGACCAGTGCGCCCCCTCCGACGATCGCGGCCGAGACGGCGTACAGGGCGAAGCGCTGCTTTCGGGAGGTGGTGCGGAACATGAGGACGACTCCAGATGAGAGGTGGGGGGAGGGTCGGATCCAGAGAACTCGGTGCGAAATGTCTGGTTTGTTCTCTTATGGAAAAGGCTGGCTGTCTGACTTCATGGAGCTGTCCGCCGACTGTCACAGGCGCGTGACAGGCCGCGCGGCTCCTGGCGCCTGGCATCTGCGGCGCCCCTGCGGCTGCCCTGGTACGGGGGCCGGGACAGCAGGACCGGTGGGCGCGGGGCGTGGCACGGGGCCGAAGTCGGGCCGGGAGGCGTCGCTGCCTGCCCGGCTCCTCCCGCAGGAGTCGGTGGACGCGGGCCGGGAGCGCGGTGGATCGGCCCCGGCCCAGGGTCCGCGGCCGGGCGGTCAGCCGGCCAGGGGGACGGCGATGTCGCAGGCCGGGTCGGCCGGGCCGATCCCGGACCAGTCCGCGAAGTAGACCTCGCGGGGCGCAGCCGCCGTGGTGCGGGCCTCGCGCTGCGCCCAGGCGTAGACCGCGTCGTAGGCGGAGAGGATCTGCGGGTAGGCCGTCTGCGCCTTGGTGAGGCGGGTGTAGGCCTGGGTGTGGGCCGGTTCGGTGCGGGAGGCCGCCGGGAGCAGGCCGGCGCGGGCCGGGTCCACCGGCACGCAGAGCTCGACGGGGCCGTCGCTGTCCTCATTGACCTCCCCGTGGTAGATGACGAACGGGTGGCCGAAGAAGCCACCGTGCGCGTGTGCCACCTGAGCCAGTCGGCCCAGGGCCGCGGGGATCCAGTCGGGCAGCTCTTCCGGGGTGATGTGCCGCTGTTCCGTGAGGACCAGCTGCTGCGGCACCTCACGCTCCTTGATCTCGTACATGTCCGTACTCCCTTCGCCTCCGAGCAGGTGGATACGGAGGTGCGCCGCCAGCTCGCGCTGTGCCGCGTGGCGGCGCTCGACGCCGTCCCAGTACTCGGCCACCAGCCGGGCCGCCTCCGGGGCGGGGGCGGCCAGGACCGCGCCGACGTCGGCCAGCGGCATGTCCAGCCCGCGCAGCCGCACGATCAGCCGGGCGGCGGCGAGCCGGCTCTCCCGGTAGTACCGGTATCCGGTGACGGCGTCGACGTGGTCGGGCGGCAGCAGGCCGTGGCGGTCGTACAGCCGCAGGGCCTTGTGCGACAGCCGCGCCCGGCGGGCGAACGCGCCGATGCTGAGCAGTGCTTCTTCCTCCATGGCCGCTACGCTCCCCTCTCCCCCAGGGTCAGGGTCAACCGGGCGGGCTCAGCAGTCACCGGGGTCGCCCAGCAGGGGTGCGCCGACAGTAGCGGGCGGCGGCGTGCGCGACGGCGAGCAGGCCCCGGGCGGCGCGGGGCGGCGGCCCGGGACGAGTTGAGGCGGCCGGCGAGGGGGTTCCGGCGGGCTTCGCGGCCCATCGGGGGCAGTCCGCCGGAGGCCTCCAGTCCGAGGAGGGGAACCGCACCCCCCTTTCTCTCCCCTTCTCTCACCTCCTCTCCCCCTTTTTCCCTCCTTCTCCCCCGTCCTGTCCCGCGTCTTCTCCTCCGTCAGGGTCCGGTCCGCGCCGCGGCTCCGGTGTTCCGCGACGGCATGGGCGCGTCCGTCCGCCGCGGCCGCGCCGAGGAACTCGGCCTGGACACCCGCCTCGCCGGGGCGGCGGTCTGCTGCGGGACATCGGCCAGCCCGTCGTCCGGCTTGCCGTCCTGCGCATCACCCTCGAGGTGGAGGTGCGTGTCACTCCGCCCGAGGAGGAAGGGGGCGAACGGCCCAACGGGAGCCACGAGGTCGGCGTGATCGAGCCGATCGGCTTCCGCCGGGCCGTCCGGCTCCCGAACTTGCGGGCTTGCGGGCTTGCGGTGCCGCTCCTGCCGCGCTGGCCGCCCTCCGTGCGGCGGGGGCCGTCCCCGCCTTGGCCTCTGTCGCCGACGACCGCCATCGGGGAACACCCGGCGCAGCCACGGGCGGTCGGGCGGTCAGGCGGTGCGGCGCGGGCGCATGGGACGGCGCGGGCGGCGGCGGACAGCAGGGGCCTCCGGGGCAGCCTGCGGTGAGGAGAACCCGCCTGCCACGGGCAGGGGGGACGCAGCCGGTGCGGTGGCCGGAGTGGGGACTGCGGCCGCGGGCGGGGCCTGGCGGGCCGGCGGTCGGGCACTGCCGAGGATGGCGGTGTGCGCGATGAGCGGCGCGCAGGACTGGCAGATCTCGGCGAGCGTCCAGACCTGTCCCACGGCCGGGTTGTGGACCAGGACCAGGAGGGCGGAGCCGGTGCACTGGGTGCGGGCCTCGTGGAAGGCGCACTGCGCGGCCCGGCAGGCGCACGCGGCGTTGGGCCGGACGGTCGCCAACCGGGCGTGGGCCCGGACGTGCTCGGCGGCGAACCGTTTCAGGGCCGCGGTGTCCTTCGAACGGGGCGGCATCCGGCAGGCTTCGGTGCTGCAGGTGACGGAGGCGCTGTGATCGGCGTGGCCGGTGAGCCGGACCGTCCAGGTCCGGCCGGGCACGCGGGATCCGGGCATGAGGGTCAAGTCGGGGTCCGATCGTCGTGTTTCAGGTGGGTCGGTCGCGGCCGGTCGCACCGACGTGGCGCCGATCGCGGCGGGGTGGACCCCGCGGACTGTCGTCCCGGGCGGCGTCTGCGGTGGCGGCGCCGGGCAGCGGAGAAACGGACATCGCGCGGCCTCGGACCTGGGGTCTTCGGCCTTTTTCGCACGTCCCGCAGGTCCTGTCAATGGCGCGTACCCGTCCGGCCGTCCGCCGGACAGGGGCAGGAAGGGGAGGGGAAGGGACGGGGACCGGACGGGACAGGACAAGTGGGCCCGGGGTCCGCCCGGGACGCGCCCGGGAGGCCTGTCGGCCGTGGCGGGTGCGGGCGATTCGGGCGGCGGAGCGGGCGGGCGAAAACTCCCGGGAAGTCAGCACGCCCACGGAACGGGCCGGCGGGGCGCCGGCGCCGGCTCCGTGGCCGCCTGCGGGCAGCGCTCCGACTGCCTCGTCTGCCGTTCCTGGGCACCGTCTGCGGCGCACAATTCCCCCGGCGGGTGCGGACGATGGTCCTGTCCTGAACCGGGCCTGCGCCCCGCGCCCGTACGCGGAGGTGTACGGGCAACACGGCCGTCTGCGGGTTCGGCGAAGACGCTGGAGGCGACCCCGGCCATCACCGCGAGCGGACACCGGCGCGGGCCGCGAGGTCCGTCGTCCCGACCGGAGCGCGGCGCTGCGGGCGGCAGGCTCTACCCCGATCCGGTGCCGGCGACGACCGGGCCCCGCCCCCCTCTACGGGACGCCGCGGCCCCCGCCCGGGGCGCTGGAGATCGGCCGGCTGCCGGTCTTCGCCGCCGAGGCGCACTGATTGCGACCACAGCGTGTGGGGCAGCGCTCTCGCCTCCGGCCGCCTCGCGACTGCGGCGCTGCCCGCAAGGGCGTCGCCCGCACCGGACGAGCTCTCGGAACCGGTCGGCAGGCGCAGCACGGGTTCCGGGGCCGACGAGACACGCATTGTGGTCCCCTCAGTGATCTCCGCGTAGCACCCGGCACCGCGTCGAGTACCCGAACCGGACAGGCGGACTGGCGGTGTGGGCGGGAGGGGAAGCGGGCGAGGTACGGCCCCCGTCGCAGCCATGAGGGCCAGGACCGCACCCCGCACCAGGCACCTACCCGACACCGCCCGGCCGACACCCGCCGGCGCGGGCGGTGCCTGAGCCCGCGCCGCACATACGGCGACTCCTCGCAGAGGTTGCCTCTGCGAGGAGTCGCACTCGACCACCGGCCGCTGGTCTGCTGGTCAGCCCTGGGTTCCGCCCTGGGTGTTGCCGTTACCGCCACCCTGGGTTCCGCCCTGGGTGTTGCCGTTACCGCCACCCTGGGTTCCACCCTGAGTGTTCCCGGTGCCACCACCCTGGGTTCCACCCTGCGTGTTCCCGGTGCCACCACCCTGCGTACCACCCTGCGTGTTCCCGGTGCCACCACCCTGCGTACCACCCTGAGTGTTCCCGGTGCCACCACCCTGCGTACCACCCTGAGTGTTCCCGGTGCCACCACCCTGCGTACCACCCTGAGTGTTCCCGGTGCCACCACCCTGCGTACCACCCTGAGTGTTCCCGGTGCCACCACCCTGCGTACCACCCTGAGTGTTGCCATTGCCGCCACCCTGGGTTCCACCCTGAGTGTTCCCGGTGCCGCCACCCTGGGTTCCACCCTGAGTGTTCCCGGTGCCACCACCCTGCGTACCGCCCTGAGTGTTGCCATTGCCGCCACCCTGGGTTCCACCCTGAGTGTTGCCATTACCGGCGCCCTGCGTACCACCCTGGGTGTTGCCATTACCGATCTGGGTGCCACCAATGGTGTTGTTCGAACCGCCGATGATCGTGTTGTTGACGATGTTCGTTACGTTGTTGGTCACCTGGTTCACCACGGAGGGCGCCAGCCCGAGCTTCTTCGCTTCCGAAGCCGCTGCCTTTCGACCGATGGCGGCTGCCTGCGCCTTGGAGGCTCCGCCTCGCGCTGCCTGCTGGGCTGCGGCTGTGCCTCGTGCTGTTGCCACTGCGATGTCGGCCTTCGTGGAGGCGGATCCGGTCGGGGTGCATCGGACCGTGCCTACGGAGACCGGACCGCTGCCGGTGATTTCGACCCGGATGTCGCCCTTCGGTCCGGTGGCGGCGCGGGCGATGGTCTTCCCGTTGCGCTTGACGTCGTAGGTCTGCTTGAGGGCGAAGCCCTTGCCGCGGATCTCGCCGTTCTTCAGGCTGCACACCGCCGCCGCCGGGGCTGCGGTCGAAAGTGCGGAAGCCTGGGAAGCGAATGTCACTCCCCGCCGTTCCGGCGAGTATCGCGGTGACACAGGACAGACCGGCAATGTTGGCGACGCGCTTCTTCCTCGACATTTAAATCTCCTTTGAATGGTCGACCCGGATTCCGAGTTTTTCTGCGAGCCGGGGATTCGGCTTGCCAGGTGCCTCGGTTCCGTTTACTGGCCGATCGGTTTATCTGTCTCCAGATTGCCGTTTTCGGGCGCGGGGAGAAAGCGACGGAGATTCGGGGCTTGACAATCTCGTATGAGGGTGGGTGGTCGTGTGGCGCCTGGCGGTGGGGGCTGGTGGCCCATGGTGTGCCTGGGGGCAGCTGCGGGGTGGACCGGGCCGCGCTCGGCGGTGCTTCCTCGCCCGTCGGGCTGGGTTTCGGGGCCTGGTACGGGTTCAGCCGTTGCCCGCCCCGACGTGGGTCGGGGCGGGCAACGGCTGAAGGGGACGGCACCACCTCGCAGAGAGAGCCTCTGCGAGGTGGTGCGTCTTTCGGCTGGCTTGGTCAGCCCTGCGTACCGCCCTGGGTGTTCCCATTACCGCCACCCTGCGTACCGCCCTGGGTGTTCCCATTACCGCCACCCTGCGTACCGCCCTGGGTGTTCCCATTACCGCCACCCTGCGTACCGCCCTGGGTGTTCCCATTACCGCCACCCTGCGTACCGCCCTGGGTGTTCCCATTACCGCCACCCTGCGTACCGCCCTGGGTGTTCCCATTACCGCCACCCTGCGTACCGCCCTGGGTGTTCCCATTACCGCCACCCTGCGTACCGCCCTGGGTGTTCCCATTACCGCCACCCTGCGTACCGCCCTGGGTGTTCCCATTACCGCCACCCTGCGTACCGCCCTGGGTGTTCCCATTACCGCCACCCTGCGTACCGCCCTGGGTGTTCCCATTACCGCCACCCTGCGTACCGCCCTGGGTGTTCCCATTACCGCCACCCTGCGTACCGCCCTGGGTGTTCCCATTACCGCCACCCTGCGTACCGCCCTGGGTGTTCCCATTGCCGCCACCCTGCGTACCGCCCTGGGTGTTCCCATTGCCGCCACCCTGCGTACCGCCCTGGGTGTTCCCGTTACCGCCACCCTGCGTACCGCCCTGGGTGTTCCCGTTACCGCCACCCTGCGTACCGCCCTGGGTGTTCCCGTTACCGCCACCCTGCGTACCGCCCTGGGTGTTGCCGCCCTTGTTGCGCTTCTTCTTCTTGCCGTGGTGGTTGCCGTCGTGCTTCTTGTGGTCGTGCTTGCTGTGGCTGACGACGCTTTCCACCGATGTGGTGGGGGCCGCCATCGCGGAGGTCGAGGGGATGAGGATCCCGCCGGCGATGGCGGCGGCCGCCACGGCGGTCGCGAGGCGGAAACCTCGGCGCTTGCGGCGGGGCTGGGACGTCTCGAACTTACGGTTCATGGTTTTCTCCTGATCGGAATTGGGCCCTGAAAGGGCCCGTCATTTCGCGGCCTCCGCGATGTGGGGTTGCTTCCATCGCGTCCACGGCCTCTCCGGCTTTCCGACTTTCTGGCTTTCCGGTGGGGCCGCGTAACCAGTAAGCCCATTCACTGTGGCGGCGGTCATGTTCCGATAATTCGGGGCTTGACGTTTTCTCGCATGCGGGTTATTTGGAGAGCTTGGGGGATCCGGCCGACGGGTGTGGCCGTCCGGGGTGGCGCGAAAAACGATCATCGGGGGCGTTGTCGGGGAGGGTGATCCCTATGCTGACGGGATGCTCGACATACCTCTTTCAGCGTTGGAAGTCGCGATGGTGCAGACGGGCACCCGGCGCCGTGGACACCCTGCGGGACACCGCGGCTTTCGCTCAGGAGGTGGAGCGGCTGGGTTATCGCCGTCTGTGGTACGCGGAGCATCACCACTCCCCCGCGATCGGCGCGTTCCCGCCGGTCGTGCTGACGGCGCACGCGGCTGCCTCGACCTCGGTGATCCGTCTCGGTTCGGGCGGGGTGCTGGCCCCCAACCACGCGCCGATCATGCTGGCGGAACAGTTTGGGACGCTGGCCGCCTTGCATGAGGACCGTATCGATCTGGGTGTCGGGCGTGGTCCGGGCACGTTCGACGAGGGTGTCGCGCGGGCGCTTCGCCGTGGGGCGGGGCCGGCGTCGGACGCGGAGTACCGCGACGACGTGGCCGCGATCTTGTCGTTCCTGGTGGAGGAGGTCGCGCTCGGGCCGCTGCCGGAGCCGTGGCTGCTGGCTTCCAGTGTCGCGGGGGCCTCTCTCGCCGCGGCGCTCGGTCTGCCGGTGGCGATCGCGCATCACATTCGCCCGGACAACACCCTTACGGCCGTGGAGGGTTACCGGGCGGCGTTCACCCCGTCGCGCTGGTGCGAGCGGCCCCGGGTGCTGCTGTGTGTGGAGACGGTGTGTGCGCCGACGCAGGAGGAGGCGGTGTGGCGGGCGGGTCCGATGAACGTCGTCAAGGCCGGGCTGTTGAAGGGGCTGAGCCGAGGTGCCGTTCCCCACGCCGGCGCAGGCGGCGGTCCATCCGTTCACCGAGCAGGAGCGGCAGGCGCTGGACGGTTTCCGTGCGCAGCAGGCGGTCGGGGCGCCGGGGGTGGTGGTGGAGCGGCTCGCGCACCTGGCGGGTGAGACCGGGCGGACGAGTTGATGCTGACCACGCCTGTCTACGACCTGCGTGACCGGGTCGGTTCGTATGAGTTGGTCAGGAAGTACTGGGGGGCGACGGCGCCGTAGGGCGTGTCGGCGGGGCGGGGGTGGCGGGGTGTTTTCTCGTACGCCTGGACCGTTTCCGTAGGCGTGTGCGAAGGAGTGGCGGGGGTGGCTGTTACAGGGCCGTGCACCCGTTCGGCGTAGGGGTGTGGGTCGTGGCGGGTGCCGGGGCTTGGGCGGTGGGGGGGCTGCTGCGCAGGCGTGTCACGGCGGGTGGCGAGCTGTCGTGTTCGGGGCGTCAATCGGGGCTTGACGGTTGCCCGATACAAGGGAGGGTTACGGACATATCCGGATTGGGAAACGGGGGTCGGGCGGGCGGTGTCCGGGGGGCGCCGGGGGCCAGAGTGTGACTCCTCGGCCAGCGCCGGGATTTGTTTCAGGCCAGACCGGCAGCACCCGTATGCGTATTCGTGTCCGTGTGTGCTGGTGCCGGTCGGGGCCGTTCGTCGACGTCGAAGGGGTTCTTCCTCCATGTCCGCTTCCCCGCCATCCGCCGTGTCCTCGCCGTTGTCCTGGCGGCCGGCACCCTTGCCGGAGCCGCCGCCGTGCCCGCCGCGGCGGACGACCACCGCCGCGACCACCACGGCCGTCACTCCGCCCTCGTCATCGGCGACGTCAGCCACGACAACCCGGTTTCGGGGCGACCGTTCCAACCGCGCCCTGAACCGTGAATGGGTCGAGATCAGGAACACCGGCCGGAGCGGCGTCAAACCTCCGCGGCTACACCCTCACCGACCAGCAGGGCAACCGCTACCGCTTCCCCGACTTCCGTCTGGAGGGCCGCTCCGCCGTCAAGGTCCACACCGGACGGGGCCGCGACAGCCGCCACGACCTCTACCAGGGCCGCACCCGCCAGATCTGGGACGACCGCGACACCGCCACTCTGCGCGACCACCGCGGCGGTGTCGTCGACACCGAGTCCTGGGCCGTCGCGGGCACCAGCACCGCGGCTGATCCCGGTCGGCGGTCGCCCCGACGGGGACGGTGACCGCCGGGCCGCCCGGGGGCGGGGTGTCACGGCCGGGCGGGCCGTGGCACCCGCAGTCGTGCGCAGGTGGGTGGGTGCGGGTGCATTCGGGTGGCGGCGTGCCGTGTCGGGCTGGTGGCGGGGGGCGGTTGGCGATGCTGGGCCGGGCGCGGCCCGGCGGGCGGCGCGTTCTCCCCCTGTCCCACGATGTGTAGGAGTACTGCATGACGGCGGACGCGGTCGGGCGTTTCCTGGCGGCTTTGGAGCCGCTGCGGCGGGAGGCCGTGGCGGGCAAGGCCGCGCGAGGAGCAGGAGCGGCTGGCGGCCGCGTGGGAGGAGGAGCTGGGTTTCGGACGACGAGCTCGACACCCTCGACGAGTTGTCGCCGCCGGCGGCGGAGGCCGAGGCGGCCCGCCGGGTGATGGACCGCGAGGCCTGACCCGGCCACCGGGGCGGGTCTCGCGGCGAGGTGCGGGCCGGTCCCGGGCGGGCGGGCCTGCTGCCGGACCCGCTCGTGGTGCGCGGCAGGGGCAGGGGGCGCCGGCGGTGTCTTGGAGGGGCTGTGTGGGCCGGACGGCGGGAGGAGTCCGCGGTGGGGGTGGTCTGCCCTCCGGGCCCGGCCGGTGTGCGTCGAGCGGGCCGGGCGGGGGCTGGTGTGTGTGGTGGGGGGGGTCAGCGGCGGTGGATTCGGTCGATGCCGTACCAGCGGGAGACACAGGCCGGCGACCAGTCCCGGCTGTAGGCGGTGGTGAAGAAGGGTTCGGCGAGGCTGGCGATGGGCAGCGGGCGGTAGCCGATGTCCGTGGCGCCTTGTGCCGCGGCGGTGCGGATGCGGGCGTTCTGGGCGTCCCAGGCGATGAGCGGGCCACCG
>NZ_CP097802.1 GCF_000612545.2 Streptomyces sp. PCS3-D2
GCACCGCTTACGGGGGTGGAGGTACCTGTTCCGATTCGGAACGCGGGGCCTGTTCCGACTCGGAACGGCCCCGCCGTTCCGGTTCGGAACGCCCGCCGTTCAGTTTCTGAACGGCCCCAGCCACCCACAGGCGCGGCCGTCCGCGCCTGCCGTGCGGCCCCCTCGGGGCCGCCGGCGCACCGCCCCGTCAAGGGGTGGTGCTCCCCCGGCAAGCGCAGCGCGCCAGGGGCGAGGTGCCGGTAAGCGAAGCGCACCGGCATACCTCGCTGCCGAGATTGGGTGACGCCAGGAGGGTCAGGTGCGACTCGGCGGCACCCTCTCGGCCTGGACGCTCCTGCACCCGGTCACCGGCCTGTCGTCGCTCCGGACCGGAGCCCCTCGGGCTCCGGTGGCCGGCGCTCGCGCCGGTCGTTCCCCTCGACCACCGGTCAGCACGCGAACAGCTCCGGCTGCGGTACAGGTACCGGTCCTCCACGGTCCGGTGGTGCCGGGCTCGGGTCGGGCTTGGGCAAGGGTTCGGGCTCCTGGAACTCCAGCGGCGTGGAGCCGTCCAGGTCGGACCAGACGTCGTGGCCCCAGGTGAGCTGCCAGGATTCGAGGAGGGCACGCAGGCCGGGGAGGCCCGCCCCCTCGAAGGCGTGCTGCGCGTCGAGGCGGCGGGTGGGGACCTTGAGGATCACCTGGAACCAGGCATCGAGGCGCACGCCGAGGACGTCGATGGCCCGCGGTCCCTCGTCAGGCTCGGGCACGGGCAGGTCTTCCCCGTCGTCGTCGTTGGTGTCGTGGATCTCCTCGTCGGTGCGGCCGTCGAAGTGCTTGGCCAGCGCGTTGAGGTTGTCGGACCAGCGCAGCCACCACACGCCCCTGATGGCGTCCTCGTACTCGGCCCACAGGGCCCTGTCCTGCGGGTTCTCGGTCTCGGCGTAGTCCTGGGCAATCTGCCACGGCGTCCGCCGGCCCTTGTTCCCCGTCTTGGTGAGGAGGCCGGTCATCTCCTTGGCGATGTACCGGGCGAAGGCCTCGACGTCGCCGTTGCGCGGGACGTCGAGGCGTACGCCGTACTTGCGGCTGAGGGTGTAGCCGCCCGCCCTGCCGACGGCCTTCTCCCAGCGCTGGAAGAGGATCTGCTCAAGCTCCTTGCGCTGGGCCTCGGTCAGGGGCCGGGCGAGGAAGTACGTGACGTGGAAGTGCGGGTGCCAGCCGTTCGCCGAGCCCCAGGTCGTCTCGAACACCCGGACATCTCCGACAATCCCGTACCGAGCGCGCACCTTCTGCCAGTTCTTGCCGGACTCACGTCCGAAGGCGTACGACCACGCCTTGCGCTGGACGGAGATCAGCTTGGCCAGCGGGGTGCGGCGGTAGTGCTTGAGCGTGAAGGTGCCCATCGCCAGGCCACCGCCGGTCTCGGCGCGCAGCTTGTCGAAGGGCGCGGGCAGCTTGGCGTCGGCGTTCGCCCAGGCCATCGCGGCGGCGGCGAGCTGGTCACCGCGGGCGGTCCTGACCCTGTTTCCGCAGACGGGGCACAGGTTGGCCTTGCGGCACGTGCGGACGTTGACCCACCCGGTGCGGTTCTTCGCCTTGTCGTAGCGGAGCTTCACCCTGCCGACGCCGGGGATCGGCAGGCGTCCGCACTTCGAGAGGGTGTCGTCCTCGGTCATCTTCTGGAGGACGATCCGCAGCTCGTGCCAGTGGTCGCGCTTCTTGTTCGCCTTCTTGAGCGCGGCCGAACCCGCCGACGGCGGCTCGCCGTCGGTGCTCCGGACCTCCTTGGCCTGGGCCGGGAGGTTCGCGCGGCGCGTCCCGGGCTCGTCCCCGATGTCCTCCGGCGAGACCTGTACGTGCTGCTCAGAGGGCTTCTGACGGGCGCTGAGGCCGGTGGGGGGGGTTGCACTCTCGCCCCCCTGACCAAGGCCCGCCTCCGTGCTCCCAACGGCATCAGACGGCCCCTCACCACCGGTGGGGGTCATCGGGGTTGCCGAGGTGGTGTTGCGGCGTGCGCGGGCCGCCGCGCGGATCTTCCGCTGACGGGCGTCGAACGCTTCGAGGGGGGACTCGTGGGTGGGGCCGAACTCGGCGCCGGCCAGGCGAGCCGCGTCGCGGCCGTGGGCCAGGCCGACGGCGGCGGTCTGGCCGAACCGCTCGACCCAGCGGGCGAACTGGGCGGCGTCGGCGTCGACCTCGACGGGCGGGTGCTCGGCAGCGTGGAGGACGGCCTGCCGGTGGCGGACGAGGTCACGCGGGGTGGGGCTGGCGGGGAGGTCGGTGGAGGCGGTGGCCTCCAGCTCGCTGCGGCGGTCCGCGCGCTCGTCGCGGTCAACGGCGGGAAGCTGGGGGACAAAAGCGGAAGAACCCGAGGCATCGGACGGGTGAGTGTCGGGCTCGGTGGCCCGGACAGGTGTTGCGGGACGGCTGTCCCCGGGTACGCTGATCAAAGCGTTGGGTCCTTGCTGTTCTCGCCGGCTAAGCGAACATCGGGTGAGGATCCACGTGGGGCGTCTTCCGGAACTCTCACATCCCGGGGCGCCCCGCTTTTTTATTGTGGGGGTGATCCTTTCACTACCCGGCGGTCAATATCCACTGCCGCACCAAAGTTGCCCGCGAAATCTCGTGGGGCGAACGAAAGGCCCGTGACGAATCCCGCGTCACGGGCCTTTCGTATTTGCCGTCCCGTCAGGCGGGAAGCAGGGTCCGGCTATTCGTACTGGTCGGCCTCGGCGGCGATCCGCTCATCCAGCTCGACGGGGTCGCGGGGGGCATCGGCGTCGATGTCGTCCTCGTCTGCGGGCCAGTGTCCGCCCATGTGGCTGGTGCGGGCGGAGACTGTGGCGAGCTCGGCGAGGAGCTGGCCGAGGATCGGGCGGGCGACGGCCAGGCGGCCGGTGCACTCGGCGACGGCCTGGATGGGGTCGGTGCCGTCGTCCATGCGGATCGCGTCCTCGTTGGCGAAGCGGACGAGGGCGGTGGACAGCTGGTCGAGGGTCTGCGGGAGCCGCTCGGCGAGGGTGCGGAGCGCGTACGCGGTGGCGCCGGCCTCGGCGGGGTTCTCGTAGCCCTTGTGGTCGAGGCCGATGGTGAGGTGGTTGAGCGCGCGGATCGCCTCGGCGGCCTCGGTGGCGAGCGCGGGCGGGGTCTTGGTGAGGTCCATGGTGGTCATCCTTCCGTGGTGGCGGTGGAGGCCGGGGCGGTCTCGCGGAAGTCGGTGGTGCCGCCGCAGGAACGGCTGCTGCCGGTGGCGCTGGTGCTGTACGGGGTGAGGCCCTGGGCCTGCCACATGTCACGGGCGGTCTGGACGTGGTTGGGGCAGACGTAGGCGGTGGCGTCGAGGTTGCCGTGGGCGGTTCCGCCGGCGGGGCTGTACGCCTCGACGGCGGTGGTGACGGTGCCGGTGCAGTGGTGGGGCATGGTGCCGAAGCTGATGGACATGGCGGTCTCTCCTACTGGGCGGTGCGGTCGGGGTCGTAGCCGGTGTGGTGGTTGTAGCCGCGGCCGATGAGAGCCAGGGCCTCGCTCTTGTACTCGGAGGCCGTGCCGGGAGAACCGATACCGAGGGCCGCGGCGATGTCGGCGCCGGTGACCGGGGAGGTGTCCTTCACGATCTTCTCCAGCTCCATCGGGTGCTGGTTCGCGACCACCAGGGGGTCGATGGAGTCGAGGAGCATGCGCGCGATGCGGCGGGCGCCGCGGGGGCGCTGCTTCATGCCAGCGAGGTCCTCGGCTTCGGTGGCACGGAGGGTGGCTTCGGCGGCACGGCGACGGGCTTCGGCTGTGGCGGCCTCGGCTTCGGCGGTCTGCTGCTGGGCGGTGGCGAGTTTCGCGGACTCCTCGGCGAGCTTCGCGGACGCTGCCTTCTCCTTCGCGGACTCCTCGGCTGCGAGGCGCTTCGCTTCGCGCTCGCGCCGCTCGGCGTCGGCCTTCTTCGCGGACTCCTCCGCGAGCTTCGCGGCCTCGGCCTCTTCCTTCGCGCGCTCGGCAACGACCTTCGCGGACTCCTCGGCGGCGGCCTCGGCGACGGCCCGGCGGTCGGCCTCGTCGGCGGCGCGCTTCGCGGCGGTGACGGCGGTGGTCGCTTCCAGGCGGGCGCCGGCGGTGGCGGCCTCGGCTCGGGCTTCGGCGATGCCAGTGTCGGCCGTCACCGACGCGCGGACGCGGTCGATCTCGCCCTGGATCCGCAGGCGCTCGGCCTCGGCTGCGGCCTCGGCCTTCTCCTCGGCGAGCCGGAGCTGGAGCTTGGCGGCGGCGGCCTGCTGGCGGCGCTTCTGGTCGTCAGCCTTCATCTGGTCGGGCAGGGCGAGGGCTTCATCGACGCTGAGGCCGAACTTCTTCATCTTCATGGGGAGCTTGTCCAGGACGCTGACCTGGCCTTCCTCGTGTCCAGCCTCCAGCTCCTCGCGGTGCTCCAGCCACACGCCGTAGATGGCGCGGCGGCGCTCCAAGTCCATGGCCTCGTCATACGTCTTGTCCCACTGCTTCATGCGGGACCACATGGCGAAGGTGGTGCGGGGGTCGAGGAACCAGCGGGCGAGCGGGGCGGACTGGCGGCCGAGACCCATCTCCAGGGCGGCGGCCTGGACGAGGTAGTCACGGCCCGCCTCGACGCAGACGACGAACAGGATCGGCATCGCGGCGTGCGGCAGGGCCTTGTCGAGGTTGTCGAGGACGGGGCCGTGGGCGGTGGCGTTGAACCAGATCGTGGCGCCGGTCATCACGTGGGCCATCGGCCGCAGCAGGCGGTAGGCGCGCCGGCCCCGGGAGACAGCGAACAGGTCGGCGGCGAGGAAGAGGACGATCGCGCCGTCGACGCCTCCGGCGAAGAGCTTGGCCTTGTTCATCGTCGGGAAGCCGAAGCGCTCGAGCCCGGCCATGGAGAGGTTGCCGAAGCTGAGGTAGAAGCCGACGAAGGCCACGAAGGGAGCGAGGAACAGGCAGACGACTCCGAGGGCGATGCTGGCCCGCTTGGTGGTCTGGGGGGTGGCTGCGGGGGCCTGGGCCGGGGTGTCGGCGAGGGTCGGCGAAGCCGGGGCCGGAGTCGGCGAAGGCACCGCCGGGGTCCGCGAAGGCGGGTCGGTGCGGGTCCGGGCCTGGGCGTGGACGCCGGGCTCGATGGTCGTGGTCACGAGTCTCCTCGGTGGTGGGGGCGAAGGTGCCCCGGGCGGAGCCGAAGCGTCCGCCCGGGGCTGGGTGGTCATGGTCCCTGCGGATCCCCGGTTGGCGAAATGAGTTCGATTCCGGGGGTGTCGGGGCGGTGGCGCTGCCCGCCGTTCGCGGGTGCCTTCCGCCCCGGGGTGGGCGAGATCAGCGGGCGAGGTGCTGGGCGGCCTGGGCGGCGACGGCGTCGGCGGCCTGGACGGTCGCGGCCAGTTCCTCGGCGGCGACGGTGGCGTTCCATATGGCCAGGGTGTTGGCCTGGCGGGCCTGCTCCATCGCGGCGGCTGCGGCCTGGCGTTCGGCGTCGCTCATCGGGCACCACCGAGGAGGGCCAGGAGGCGGATGGTCCAGGAGCCGCAACGGCGGCAGCTGTACTGACCCTTGGGGCCGAGGTGCATCCGGCGGCCGTGGCAGACCGGGGCGGTGTGGCGGCTGCTCATCACTTCCACCACTTCCGGGCGCCGGAGGCGTCCTGGTCGGTGGTGCCGGTGCCGGCGGTGGGCTTCTCCGTGGCCTTCTCGGTCCACCCGCCGGTCTGGGCGGAGTAGGTCCGGCCGTGCTGCTCGCGGTCGGCGTCGGTGAGGTTCGCGCCGAGGTCGGCCTGGGAGATCGTTCGACGGAATGCCATGCTGGGGTCTCCATCCCTGTGGGTGGTGGCCCCCGCCCGGGATCTGTCCAAGGAGCACCGGGTGGGGGCGTTCGTTTACTGCCGGGTGGTACTGCCGGATCTACTGACGAGGGCTACTGACGAGGGGTCGTCAGTGCGCTGACCTGCACTCGTCTGTAGAAACCGGGGACTACTGACGGCCGTCAGTAGCCGCGTCGGTGGCGGCGTAGCGGGTGTGCGGGGACGCTCCGAGGGCCTGGATCAGGCCCTGCTCGGTCCACGCCTTGAGCCACCCGCCGACCGTGTTCGCGGGGGCGCCGATCGCGTCGGCGACGGCCGCGCGCTTTATCCCCTGGGGTCCGGCCTGCCGGATGAGGTCGAACGCCTGGGCCTTGGGGTCGGGCCCGGCCTGGGTGGTCGGGGCGGGGGCGGCCTCGGTGAGCCAGCGGTCGAGAACCGTCCAGTCGGTGGCCTCGGCCGCGGGGGCCGGCTGCGGGGCGGGCTGCGGGGTCGGCTTCGGCGGCGGGGGGACGGCGCCCTGCACGCGGAGCGCGCGCACCATGTCCTGGACCTCGGCCATGTCGGCCCCGTCGAGCCACAGCGAGCGCAGCGTGGTGAACCCGCCGTCGCGGCGCAGGATGCCGGAACCGCGCTGGTTCGGGTCGAGGAGGTGGGTGGACCAGCCGCGTCCGGCGGCGCCCTTGCCGAGGATCGTGTTCGAGTCGTCGGCGTCGGTGGTGTACATGCACCAGCGCCAGACGACGTTGCCGGTGATCTTCTTCGGGAGGACGGTCGTGTCGTTGAGCTGGGTGGCCAGGACGAGGATGATCCCGAACGCGAGACCTCGCTGGGCGAGCTCGGCGAGGTCGCGGGTGATCGCGGCGCCGTGCTTGGGGTCGCCGGTGAAGACGGACACCTCGTCCACGACGACGACTTCGAGGGTGAGGCCCTCGGTGCCGACGAGGTCGGGGCGCTCGGCGAGCGACTCGATGCCCAGGGAGGCCAAGCGGCCGGCGCGCGACGCCATCTCGGCGACGAGTCCGGCGAGCTTCTTCTTGGCCTCCTCCGCCCGGGTCTTCGGGTTGTAGATGTACGTCTGGGCGAGCTGGGACCAGCGGAACTGTCCGGGGTGCTTGCCGTCGATCAGGTGCAGGCGGACGCGGGCATCCAGGAGGCATCCGGCGATGATCAGCCGCAGGGCGGCGCCCTTGCCGGAGCGCGAGGACCCGCCGAGGAGGATCGAGACGTCCTGGAGCCGGAGGTAGAGGAGGCGGCCGAAGACGTCGACGGCGACGGGGATCCCGCGCTCCCAGACGTCGACGTCGGCGAGCATGTCCGCGGTGCACAGCCGGACCTCGGCGAGCGGGTCGACGTCGAAGCCGATCAGGCGCACGGTCTTGCCGTCCGCGCCCTTGACCTGCTCGACGTGCAGGCGGGCCATGTCGAGGCCGAGTTCGGCCGCGACCTTGGAGCGGGCCTTGAGGACGTCACCGAACTCGGCGCCGGTGGTGTTGGGCAGGCGTACGACGGCGGACCAGTGACCGGCCTGGACGTCGGGCTTCTCCAGCAGGTCGACCTTGCGGCCTGCGGGGATGACCCGGCACGCGGCCAGGGCCTCGGAGATCGCGTCGACCAGCGGCTCGGGGTCCGGCTCGGCTCCGGCGCCGGGGGGCGGCCCAACCGGCATGGGGGGCATGGCGGGCAGGGCCTCGCTGTTGACAACGGGCTGCGTGGGGGCGGGCGGAAGGACGTGGGGGGTCTCGGCGATGAGCTCGGCCGGGACGGGGCGGGTGGTGAGCTGGAAGGGGCGCGGGCCGCGCGCCCAGGAGCCGAAGGCCCCCAGGAGCGCGGCGGCCGGGGCGGCCCACCACGTGGTGGTGACCGAGAGGGTCACGATCCCGGCGGCCGGGGCGGCGAGGACCGTGCAGCGCGCGGCGGCGATCCGGTGCCGGCGGTGGCGGACCTGGCCCGGGTCGAGGTTGGGGACCACGAACTCGCCCAGCGCCCGAAGGGCGGCCGTGTTGCGGTCGGCCTCGAACTTCGCGGCCTTGAGCGTGGCCTTGGCGGACGGGGTCAGGCCCCCGTCCTCCTCGGCGATGCGGGTGTACTTCTCGACGGTCTTGAACGCCTTGCGGGCCAGGCGCCGGTGCTCCTCCAGCTTCTCCTGGTGGGCCTCGGCGCGGGCCTTGACGATGCGGCGCAGGAGTTCTTCGTTGGAGACGGTGTGCGCGCCCGCCCAGTGGGCGAGGTAGATCGCGAGGTGCCGTGCTCCTGAGCGGGTGCGGTGCATCATCCGATCAGCACCTCCCCGAGCCACGAGAGCAGCGGGACACCGAGCATGGAGGCCCAGCCGCCGACGGCGGCGGTGATGCCCCAGGTGGCGCCGGTCAGTCCGCCGGACAGGGCGAGGGCGCGTTCGCCCCAGCCCTTGGCGAACCAGATGAACAGGCACAGGCCCACGACCATCACGAGGGCGATCCAGCTGCCGGAGTAGGAGAGGACCTCCCCGGTGGACAGGGGGACCGCACCGGCGCCGGACTGGCCGACCCCGATGTCGCCGACGGTGGAGCCCAGCTCGTTGCCGGTGCCGGTGAAGCCGCCGGAGATCTTGCCGAGGAGTCCGCCGGTGACGGCGGAGGCCATCACCATGGTGAGCGCGGCGCCGCCCCAGGGGAGCCAGACCTTGCGCTTCTTGAGGGCCTTGAGGCTGCGGCCCCGGGAGTAGTAGATGCTCATCGCGGTGACGCACATCAGGAAGAACCCGAAGGCCGCGCCGGCGCGGGTGACGACGTGGGTGAAGGTGATCAGGTCCACGGTCAGGCCCCCACGATCCAGGTCGAGATGAGGCTGCGGGTCGGGTCGGCGATCAGCGTTCCGCCGACGGCCGCGACCAGGAGGGCGGCGGAGACCCACCGGCGGATGCGTCCTCCGGTGGCCATGCCGACCGCGCAGAGGACCGAGGTCATGAAGGCGGTGGCGAACGCGGCGTCCACGGAGAGCTCCTTGGTCACCGGCAGCGCGACCTCCTCCGCCCAGATCAGGGCGGGGAGGGTGGCGGCTCCGATGATCGTGAGCGTCCGCAGCGGGCGCGCAGCCTTGACCGCGGCACGGACTCGGTCCCAGTTGATCGCGTTCGCGTCGGTCGGGTCGAGGTCCGGAATGTCGTCAAAGTTCTCCGACACAGTCATGTCAAACCCCCACAAACCGGGGGTCGAGGAGCTGGCGCTCCGAGGGGCTAGCGTGGAACACGGCAGTTCCCTTTCGCGAGGCGTGCTGCTACGGAGCCCCGCCCGCGATCTGTGGAAGGTGATCGGGCGGGGCGCTGTGTGACGTACGGACTAGCACCAAGCGAGTACGACGGTACTACACTGTGTACCTGAGTGCCACACCCTTGTAGCATCAAGTCCCGAGGGCAAGTGCAGAACTTGACCCGCCGTCACCAACAGCCCAGGAGCAACGGCCATGGACCCCACCGAAGTCGGCTACCTCGACATCACCGACCACTACCGCCGGCTCATCGCCGACCGGCAGATCACCGACGGCGCGCGCCTCCCGTCCGTGCGCGACATCGCCAACGAGTGGGGCGTCGCCACCAAGACCGCACAGCGGGCCCTCAAGGCCCTGTCCATGGAGGGCTACGCCACCGCAGTCCGCGGGCTCGGCTACGCGGCGACCTTCCGTCCGCACGACTTCGCGACCCTGCGCGTGCGGGTCAACGGCTCTCGGGAGCGCGGCGAGGCGTACGCCCCCGGCGACGAACAGCGCATCCTCTCCGCGAAGCTGACCCCCGTCGGCGGCGCGGTCTCCGAGGTACTCGGGATCGAGCCCAACGACCTCGCGGTGCTCCGCACCGGGAGCGTCACCCGCGCGGGCCGGGTCATCCGGATGTCGCACTCCTGGTTCCCCGCCGAACTCGCCGACATCGTGCCGGAGCTGCTGACCACCGAGTCCACCCCGCCCGGCAACGTCGCCCGCATCGAGGCGGCCACCGGCCGCAAGACGGAGCTCACCGCCGACCACTTCACCGTGGACCTCACCGGCCTCCAGCACGTCCAGGGCTTCGGTGTGCCGCAGGGGACTCCCGTTCTCGTCCGCACCACGGTCCGCCACGACGGCCAGGGCGTCATCGAGTACGGCACCACCTGGTTCCCTCGCAACGTGGTCCTGGCCGTCGAGTACAACGACCTCGCCAACAGCTGAGCCCAGCTCCAGACAAGCCCCCGCTCGGACCGCCGGCGGGGGCTTCGTCGTGCCCGGGACAGCCGTCTCCCACGGGAGACACCTCCCGCCTTCCCCTCACCTCGTTCTCGGCCTTACTCGCCGCAAAAACGGCCCGCGTACGCTCGACCTGCACCGGCTCCCACCTGCGGCTAGTCCGGTTTGCCGTCCAAGTTTGGTCCACCACCCAGTGATGGACCTCCCGATGGACTTGGGGGCGCCTACCGTCACATGGCACGCGTGGCCACCTGGTACGGCGACTGCGGGCGCGCTGGGCGTCCAAAAGACGGCCAGCGGCGGGGGAGGGGTGCCCGGGTGGCTGTCCGGTTTGCCAGACTTCCGGGTCCAGTTGGGCGCGGACCGTACCCCCGCCGTCAATCCGGACGGCGCGTGAGGCGAACGCACCCATAGGTCGTGGCTGGCGGGGAGCAGCTGCTGCCGCGCTCCGTCTGGGGTTTCGTGGTGTCGCTCCGCGTCGGTGCACACCGGCCTGGGCTGATGAGCGTGTCGTGATCCGCGTCCCCAACGTCCGCGGGGACCCACGAGCCTAAGCGCCGTGGGTGGGCGGCTCCCCTGGCCGGTCGGCCGGGCGAGTCGACCGCTTCTCCCAGTACGCCACCCTCTCCTCCCAGTCGGGCGCCTCCCCGGCCGCCGGCTCAAGGAACGACAGCGGGAGCTGAGCCCGTTCGTCCTCCCACCCGGGCAGCACCGGGGCGCCGGCCTTCTCCGCCAGGGCGGGGACGTCCACCGAGGTGCGCTCCACCGCCTCGGCGAGGAAGAGAGCCGCCTGCCGGTCCTCGCGCGCCCGGACCACCGGGGCCGGGGTCGGCCGCGGCTCCTTGGGCGGCCGGTCCTTCTTCATCGGCAGGCCCAGCTTCCGGGCCTCCAGCGCACGCTGCCGGTGCGACCGCTGGCAGTACCGCCTCGGCGTACGGGTGCCCAGCTGGCTCACCGGCTCGCCGCACCACACGCACTCGGGGTCCGGCACGACCCGGACCAGCCTCACGTCCTCGGAATCCACCCTCCGACCCTAGCCGTCACAGTGACGGCTAGGGGGGTGCACCGGATGGCGGGCTCGGCGTGACCTGCGGCGACGGCAGCACCGGGCAAGCCGTCACTGTGACGGCTTTAACCCGAACGGGGGACGTCACTGTGACGGCCTGACTTGCCGTCACTGTGACGGCTTTGGGGGTGCACCGGGTGGCGGGTTCGGTCCCACCTGCACGAACGCCGGGGGCGGGCGACGTCCTGGTGCTCGACGTCGTCCGCCCCCGGCGGCATGGGTCAGTCGTCGTACGCGGGCGCCGGCCGCAGCTGCTCGCGGGTGACGGGGATCGGGGCCGGGCCGGTGCGGGCCTGGTCGGCGCTGCGGGGCGCAGGACCCCACATCAGGCGCGGGCAGTGCTCGCACGCGCCCTCCGGGTCGGCCTGCCAGGGCCTGCCGCACCACTCGCAGCACTGGAGACCGGCCTGCGCGGCCATGGACTTCGGGAACAGGGTGGGGATGCGGTGCTCGAAGCGGATCCGGGCGGCGGTCTCCTGGTCGTGGAACGAGGCGAGCATGCACGCGGCGTGGAAATTGCTGCCCTCGGCGTGGGCAGCCAGCTCCAGCCATCCCATGGACCGGGCCTCGAAGGCTGCCGCCCGCCGGTAGGGGTCGTCCTGCCCGCCGGCGCGGTGCACTTGAGTCTCGTGGTCGATCACGTCGCCAGCCGCGTTGATGCGCCGGTCGATCTCCGCGTACGGCATCACCCGGTCACGGCCGAGGCCGTCCTCGGGGTCGTAGGCGTCGGGTGTCCGTCGGGCGGCGGCCTCGACGGCCGCCGCGGCTGCCGCGTACGGCAGGCCGGTGCGCTCCATGTGAGCGCGGATCTCCGCCTTGCGCTTGCTGTCGTGCTTGGGCACCTGGTGCTCCGATCCTGGCGGCACGGCCCACGCACTCACCGCCGGACGGGAGGACGGGCGCAGCACGTCGTCAGCATCACGGGGAAGTACAGCGCGCGGCCCGGGGGACCTTGGCCGGACGGCGTCACCGACTGCGTGGGCGTCGGCGACGGCGGCTCGGGCAGGCGCGTCCTGCCCCACCACCGACTCTACCGGCGCGACTTCGCCATGGTGGACGACTCCCACGTCCTGGTGCTCGTCCTCGTCCACCCCGGCCGCCGTCAGAAACCCGCGTGACTCCGAGCGAAGCGCGGGCAGTCGTAGTCGCAGTCCCCTGGGTCCTCGTGACACGGCTCGTACGGCTCCGACGGCCCCATGCAGAGCCCGCAGACGTACCCCTCGCCGTGTTCGCACTTCCGCTCATCGACCATGCCGCCACGATCACGCCGACGCGTACGAGCACCGAGCCGACACGCACGGCCAGAACGGGCACACCTCTTGCATTCCCCGCTCTGCTACAAACCTTGCTACAAAACACACCTAGGCATTCTTCAATGCGCCGGGCCCGTCAGACTGTTCGTATGAGCACCGCACGTCGGCCTCTCGGCATCGGTCCGGCGACGTCGCCGACTACCCCGTCCTCCTCCGCCTCTCGGGGTCTGCTGCCCGTCGAACGGGTCGTCGGCGACGTCCTGGTGGACGCCATCGACGAGGACCAGGCGGTGGTGCAGCCGCGGGGCCGGCGGGTCCTCGGGCCGGGCGGCCGGACGTCGACAGGGGTCTCGTAGGGAAGTAGTCGGCGTGCCGCAGCACCCCTTGTCGGGGGTCCTGGCCTGGGCGTTCGCCCCGGGACCGGACGGGAGCAAGGGAACCCGAAACGGGACCCGAAACGGCACCCGGTACGGGACTCCAAAGAGGACCCGAAAGAGGACCCCAAACGGAACCGCCGCAGACGCTCCGGTACGGGTCTGACTTCCCCAGACCCCTCTGTAGGGAAGTAGTCGGCGCGCCGTGGCCCCCTTGACGACGGGCTCTGACCTGGACGTCAGCCGTCACGGCCGAGGGCCTGGGGGCAACCTGTAGGGCTACTTGTAGGGCACCTTGTGAGGCCACTTACAGGGCTACTTGTAGGGCTACTTGTGGGGCAAGCCGCCGTCCGGCCTCGGCCACGGGGACAGGTGGGCGGTGTCGTCCGGCGCGGACGGCGGTGCACCACTGCGAGACCTGCCCGCGCCGGGCGATGCCGACCGGAGCGGGGGTCTGGGGGCCGGCGAAGGCCCCCAGCACCCACCGGTCCGGTCATAGTCCGTGACTCGGGCCCCGGTTCGACGGGGGCGGCTGGCGCAGGTGCGCGGGCTGCTCGTACCCGGCTCCGGGGTACCGGGGGCCGGCGGCCTTCCTCGACTTGGGGAGCGCGGCCCGGGCGGCGGCGGACCGGGCGCGGCCCTCGTTCTCCCGCTGGGCCTTGGGCATCTCCTTGCGCAGGGCCTGCTCCTGGCGGAGCTCGCCGACCCGCTTCTCGGTCCGGTCGATGGTGTCGGTGAGCCGGTCGACGTCCCTGCGGCCGTTGGACCGCTGGGCCTTGCCGTGGACCTGGTCGCGGTGGTGGGCGTCGCCGACGAGCTCGGTCCAGCCCTCGCGGAGGCGGGTGAGCTCGGCGGCCGGGTCGGGCAGGCCGGTCTCCTTCCGCGCGAGCTCGAACGCCTTGGACCCGGCGGTGCGGGCCTCGGCCGCGATGTCGACGTTCTCGTGGATTGCCTCGGTGGCCTGCTCGGCGCGGGTCGCCTCCTTGCTGCGGCTGGTCTCCATCCGCCACAGCGCCCACCGGCTCATGTCCTTGAGCCTCTTGGCCTCCCGCAGCTCGGTGCGGGCCTCGGTGGCGGCCTTGTCGGCGGCCAGGGCCGTGCGCCAGGCGGTGGTCGCCTCGGTGATGTGCGGCTCGGCCTTCTCCAAGCGGGCGAGGAGCTGGTGGAGCTCCCGGACGTAGGGGCCGGTGACCTGGCCGGTGACGATGGCGTCGCCTGTCCGGATCTGCTCCTCCGCCTGGGCCTTGGACCGGGTGAGCGCGGCGAGCTCCTTCTCCCGCCGTTTGATGGCGGCGGCCAGGCCGTCGTTGCTCATCCGGCCGTGGGGCCGGCGGGCCTTGTCCGTCCAGGCCGGGATCGGCGCCGGTGCGGCGGGCACCTCCTCGGCGGGCGGCTGCTGCCCGGCGGCGATGGCCCGCCACTGTGCGAGGAGGGCGGCGGCCGGGTCGGTGGAGCGGGCCGCCGGCTGCTGCTGCTCGGGCACGGGGACGATGGCGCGCTCGGCCTGGCCCCGGCGCAGGATCTCGGCTCCGCGCTCGGCAGCCGCGGCGAGCTCCTCGCGCGTCGGGCCGTCCTGCAGGACGGTCGACGTCGCGCGGGCGGCGGCCACGAGCTCGGCCCTCGGGTCGGGGACCGTGGGCGTGGCGGGGCCGTCGCCGAGGACCTTGCCGAGGTCGGCCCACCGCAGATCCTTCGCGACCTTCGAGGCCGCGACCCACACCGGGGCGTCCGTGGAGTCGGTCCACCCGGCCAGGGTGAAGCTGTAGCCGCTCATCCGGCCCGTGGACGGGGCCACGTTCGCGCGGAAGGACACCCCGGCGTCCTCGAGTCCGGACTCGAAGGCGGCGCGGCCGAGTCCGCGGCTGGCGTCCCGGACCTCGCGCACGATCCGGCGGAGCTCCTCGCGCTCCGGGGGCAGGGCGGTGTCGTGGGCCCGGCCGCGCCGGCGGGCGGCCTCCAGCTCGTTGTTGCGGACCTGCGGGCCCTCGGCCCGGAAGCGGTCGGCGGCGCGGACCAGGCCGTGCTCTTCCTCCAGGCGGTCGGCGGCCTGCCGGGCGCGGCGGTAGTCCCACCGGTCGGTGAGCAGCTGCCCGGACCAGTCGACCCGCGACACGGTGAGGTGCACGTGGTCGTCCCCGTGGCGGACCGCCACCCACGGGGCGCCGTCGAAGCCCATGTCGGCGACGAACGCCGTGGCGATCTCGGCCCACTGGGCGTCGGGCAGCACGCCGTCCTCGTCGGGCAGGGACAACGACGTCCGCCAGATCGGCGCCTTGATCTCCGGGCGCTGGCGGGCGGTGTGGTCGATCGCGCGGGCCACCTGCATGGGCGTGCCGGTGACGTTCCCGGCGACGATCCTCGGGTTGACGTGCTCGTCCCGGCGGCCGGGGCCGAAGTCGTACAGGATCGCACCGACGGCCTTGCGGCCCTTGGTGATGTTGGCGATCACTCGGGGTCCGCGGGGTCCATGGGCTCGATGCCCCGCAGCGCGAGGGCGGCGTTGCCGACCTGGAACAGGGCGCCCTCGATGGCGGGGTGGAGCGCGCCGTCCTGGTGGCTGTACCTGACGAGCTGGTTGAGGTTCGCGCCGATCCGGCACAGCTCGTCGTACGCGGCCTGCGTGACGGGGTCGAGAGGCGCCGGCCTTCGCTCGGCGCCCGGGGCCTGGCCGTCGCCGACGTCGGCGAGGCGGTCCTCGACCACGGCCCGGACCCACGCGCCGAGCTCCCGGCGGCCGGACTCGACCCGGGCCTCGTCCCACCGCTTCCGCTCGGCGTCGTTCAGCCGCACCGACACCGTGTGCTGCCGCTTGCTGCCCGGCGTACCCCGTGCCATCCGCTCCCCCTCGACCGTGCCCAGTCGCCAATTGGCGACCGGTCGACAAGTCGTATCACCTGCCCTGATGA